>DRME01000047.1 GCA_011375175.1 Deltaproteobacteria bacterium
ACAAAAAGGTCCCCTCAGTGCAGTAAATCAGAGTCTCCTTAGGGAAGCTCTGATTTATTACACTGGGGGAAACTTTCTGTAGAAAGTTTCCCCCAGCCCCCCTTCAAAGACTTTCAATACGACTTGGGTTCCCCCTGTTTTGCCAAGCAAAACAGGGGGAAACCAAGTCGCATTAAAAGTTTTTGGAGGGAGTCTGAGGGAACCTTTTTACAAAAAGGTTCCCTCAGGGTAATTAATCAGAGTCTCCTTAGCAGGGAAACACCGCTTGGAGCCCTTTGTCAAGCAATAAGTGGGGAGCCGCCCGGAACGGGACCGGGAGGGTTGAAGAGGGGGTATGTTTGTCATCCCCCTGCCTGCGGGGGGGAGGGGGGGAGGCGGGCCGTGCGCCTATTCGACGTCGATGGATACGATCTCGAGCTCCGTACCCGAGAGCCTGAGGATATTCGCGCCGCCGCAGCGGGGACAGGGCTCGAGAAGGTAGCCCTCCATGACGAACTCCGTTGCGCAGCCACGGCAGCGGCCCCTGACCGCCACCTCCTCGATCAAAAGGCGCGCGCCCTCGAGGGGAGTGCCCCTGGAGACCGCATCGAAGCAGAAGCTCAGGGCCAGGGGCTCGAGGGCCGTGAGCTTTCCCACCCGCAGCCGCACCTCCTTGATCGTGCTCGCCCCCTCACGCTCCATGCGCTCCCTTACGGCCTCCACCACGCTTACCGTTATCCCCATCTCGTGCATGAGCGCCATACCTCCCGGAGAAGGCCCTGCTCGGCCGCCTGGGGGGACTTCCTGCAGAAGGGCTCTTCGTTTGCGGCGGCGACCGGGAGGTCCGGGCGCGCCAGGCGGGATCTTTTACGCCTTTGCGCCCGGACCTCCCGGCCGCCGCCGCGCAAGCACATTGACAAGGAAACTCTGATTTATTGCCCTGAGGGAACCTTTTTGTAAAAGGGTCACAGACCCACGGTTCCCCCAGATTGTCCGCGCCGGCTGCCTCTGGGGGCCGTACCGGGGGTTCGGGCCGCAAAGGCGTAAAAATATCCCGCCTGGCGCGGGCCGAACCCCCGGTACGGCCGAAGACCCGAATAACATAGGGGCAGGGGGGAAACGTGGGCCTGTGGCCCTTCTTCAGAAAGTTTCCCCCAGCGCAATCAATCAGGGCTTCCCTCAAGCCTGCGCAGGTCGTAGCCGAACCTGGCGAGCTCGTCCTTTACGAGGGAGGCCACGTCGTCGAGTCTCTCCCTCACCGTCTCGCTCAGTTCGAGTCCCGGCGAGATGTCGGCCGGCTCGACGGCTATGACCACGAGCTCCTCGGGGTTCGCTCCCTCCAGTTGCGCCATTGCCAGAAGCTCCTTCAGGCCCACGTCGTGGCAGGCGGTCATAAGCGGCAGCGACCGATGGAGCCTTTCGCCGGGGATGCGGTAGACCGAGCCCGGCTCGCCTCCCGCCCTTGCGGCGTCGATTACGATCACCCGGCTGTGGGAGGCGAGGAGGCTCAGGAGCCTCAAGCCGCCGCAGCCGCCGTCCACGAGCTCCACGCCCTCGGGCGGAACGTAGCGCTCCCTCAGGTGCTCCACGGCCCTTACGCCGAGGCCCTCGTCTCTCAACAGGATGTTACCGACCCCCAGCACCAGGACGGCGCGGCCTTCGTCTCTCATGGCAAAAAAACGGGACGGGAAGCGCTCCGCCCCCCGCCGCCCTCGCCCCGGCACCGTCTCCGTCAGCAGCTCTTTCACCCGCCGGAGCGCCTGTAGTAGTATCCGTGGAACATGGCCCACAGGGCCCGTATGTCCTCGGTGAGTACGAGGTAGAGGTGGACTATGATGAAGGAGGCGAAGACGTACATGAGGAAGTCGTGGAGCATGCGCACGGCCATGAGTCCCCCCATGAGCTCGTTCACCGCCATGAGCCGAGCCGGCCAGTAGAGGCCGAAACCCGTGAGGGCCTGGACGAATATGAGCGCCCACAGCAGGTTGTAGGTGAGCTTCTGCAGGGGGTTGTACTTTACGAAAGCGGGCGGCTCGTCGGCGAGGAAGAGGTAGTAGGCCGCCGTGCGCGGCAGGTTCCGCAGGTCCGAGACGCCGAATATCTCGGTTCTCCGCTCGACGGCCAGCGTGTGGTAGACGTGGAAGAGCCACGAGAAGACGAGGGCGTACATGGAGATGAAGTGGAGCGACCTTGCGCCGTTCATGTCGCCTGCGGGTATGAGCCCGGGGTAGCGGATGTTGAGTCCGCTGCCCATGAGAAGCAGTACCGAGAGGGCCATCACCCAGTGGACGATGCGCTCGGCCAGGTCGTGGCGCAGATACCTCTCCTCCATGACCGCTGCTCCTTTCAGGTGTAGAGAAAAGTTCCGCCTGGGGGAGACTTCCCCGCGCGGGGGGACGGCCCGGCCTCACCCCGAGCTCCCCTCGGTGGCGGCCTCCCTGAGGTCCGGCCCGCGCCAGGCGGGATTGTTACGCCTTTGCGGCCCGGACCTCCGGGAGGCCGCTGCGCGGACACTCCTCCATCCGGCGTGCAAGAAGGGGGAGCCTTTTTCGGAGAGCTTCCCTCAGCGGACCCTGAAACTCAGTATTTCGTTTGTTTCCGGCTCAATCACGTGAACCGCGCAGGCCATTCAGGGGTCGAAGGAGTGGACCACGCGCAGGATCTCGAGCGGGTTTCGCACGTCCTGCACGGGCACTCCTATGAGCGCCTCTTCGGCCGGCCCTCTTGTGCCGTTGTCGTCGCGGGGCGAGAAGTTCCAGTTCGACGCCGGCACGGCCTGCCACCTTTCGAGCCTGCCGCCCTTTATGGTGTTGTAGTCGGTTATGCAGCCGCGCGGGGCGTCCCAGCCCGCCACGCCGCTCGCCGAGTCCGGTATCTCGTAGGGGGTGTAGAAGTCCATGTCGCCGCGCTTGATGTTGCCCACGAGCTCGTCTATCCAGCCCTGCACGGCGTCCACCGTCATCTTCAGCTTGAGCACCCTCGCAACGACGCGGCCCAGCGCGGAGAAGAGTATCTCGTGGCGGCCCGCCATACCCACGGCCTCGAGCGTGTCGTCCACGAGCCTTACGGCCTCTTCCCGTCCCGATGCGTAGGCCACGAGCATCTGCGCCAGCGGCCCTCCCTCCATGGGGCGTCCCTTGAGCCTTACCGCCTTGGTCCAGTCGTAGCGGCCCTCGTGGTCTATCTCCTTTATGCCCTCCGTGCCCGTGAAGTCGGGCTCCGTCTCGCCGACCGAGGGGTTCTTGCCGCCTCCGCAACGGTCGGTGTACCAGCTGTGGCCCACGTACTCCTCTATGTCGTCGAGAAGGTCGATGCGCTCAACCTTCGAGAGATCCGCCGCCTCGATTGCGCCGCGGGGGAAGAGCCGCTCGTAGGGGTCCTGGCTCTCGGCGTCGAGCACGCCCATGGTGATGTAGTTTCTGTGGCCGCCGCCGTAGTCCTTGAGGTAGAGGTAGTAGGGCGCTATGGCCAGCAGGTCGGGCACGACCGTGTTGTCGACGAAGTCCTTGACCTTGGCCATCTTGTCCTCATAGTCGGCTATCTGGGTGAGCGTGGGGATGCAGGTCACGCCGCCGGGCGGCGAGGTGATGATGTAGGGGAACTTGCCGCCGAAGACGGCGCCCGCCTCGTTGGCCAGCGACTTCACCCTTATGCTCTCCAGGTAGTGGGCCACGATCTCGAGGTTGAGCTCCGGCGGGAGCCGGTACTCGGGGTGGCCCCAGTAGGCGTTTGCCAGGAAGCCGAGCTGGCCGCTGTCGACGAAGGTCTTTATGCGCTCCTGCACGCGCCGCAGCGACGGTGTGGCCGGCCTGGCCTCGAGGGCGCTCACGATGTCCACGTAGTCGAAGCCGTTGAGGATGTAGAACCAGAGTATGTGGTCGTAGGCTATCTGCGAGGCCTCCATGAGGTTTCTTATGAGCCTTGCGTTGTCGGGCGGCCTTACGCCGAAGGAGTCTTCGAGGCTCATGGCCGCCGTGTGGCCGTGGGGCGTGGGGCATATGCCGCAGATGCGGTGCGAGAAGTGCCATGCGTCGCGCGGGTCCCGGCCCTTGAGGATGATCTCGTAGCCGCGGAAGAGGGTCGTCGTGTTCCAGGCATTGACCACCTTGCCGCCCGCTATCTCGACCTCGATCCTCAGGTGTCCCTCTATGCGCGTTATGGGGTCTATCACTATCCTTTGAGCCACGGCCTACTCACCCCCCTCCTCTTCTTCCCTGACCACGCGGCTCTCTTTCCTGCCGAGCCTGCCCTTGGCCGCGCTTGCGGCCAGGTGTGCGCCCACGCCGGCGGCGGCCGCCGCGGCAAGGGCGATGCCCGCCCTGTCGGCCGTGGTCCTCACCCCCGCCACCTCCACCCCTGGCAGCGGCTCGTAGAAGTCGGCGAAGCGGTCCCAGAAGCGGGGCTCGAAGCACCCGATGCAGGGCGCGCCGGCGCCGATGCACCAGTTCTGGCGGTTGTTCCAGAGGACCTGGGGACAGTTGCTGAAGGTCTCGGGTCCCCGGCAGCCGACCTTGTAGAGACAGTAGCCCCGGGCCTCCTCGACGGTGCCGAAGCGCTCGACGAACCGGCCCTCGTCGAAGTGGCCGCGCCGCGGGCAGTTGTCGTGGATGGTCCTGCCGTAGAGGTCGAGGGGACGGCCGTAGGCGTCGAGCTCCGGGAGAGCGCCGAGCAGCAGGTAGCGGAGGACCGTGGAGATGATGTTTTCGGGGTTTACGGGGCAGCCGGGGAGGTTTATGACCGGCGTGGCGATGGACCTGCTCTTGAGAAACTCCCCTACGCCCACGGCGCCCGTGGGGTTGGGGCTTGCGCCCTGGGTGCCGCCGTGGGTCGCGCACATGCCCACGGCCACCACGGCGTCGGCCCTGCGGCCCACGCGCTCCATGATCTCCATGGAGGTCAGACCGCCTATGGTCATGGCGCTCGGTATGCCCGTAGCCACCGCTCCCTCGACGACACAGAGAAAGCCTCCGGCGTCGACGGCCTTCCAGAGGTTTTCGTGGGCCTTTTCACCGGCGGCGGCGTTGACGGCCTCGTGGTATTCGAGGCTCAGTATTTCGAGGATTATCCTGTCGACCTCGGGGTAGGTGGCGTTTATGAAGGACTCGGTGCAGCCCAGGCACTCCATGAAGTCGAGCCACACCAGGGGCGGGCGCCTGCTCATCCGCTCCACGGCCTCGGCGATGCGGGGCACGGCGGCCTGGGAGAGCCCCAGAAGCGCCGCCGCCTGGGCGCAGAACTTGAGGAACGAACGCCTGGAAACCCCCTTCAGCTCCAGACCGTCGAGAAATTCCCTGCCGAGCTCGGGCTCCATGAAGGACCACCCCCCCTCGAAGTGCCTTTGCGTTGCGCCGCGCGCATCCGTCGGGAACGTGCCCGCGGGAAGGACGCACGATACTGAGGAAGCTCCGATTAATTACCCTGGGGGAAACTTTCTGTAGAAGGGCCATAGGCCCACGCTTCCCCCAAACCCCCTTCAAAGACTTCTGATGCCTTTCGTACTCCCCTGATTTTGCAAGCAAAATCAGGGGAGTACGAAAGCATTGAAAGTTTTTGGAGGGAGTCTGAGGGAACCTTTTTACAAAAAGGTTCCCTCAGTGCAATAAATCAGAGTTTCCCTAAAGGGCGAAGGGCGCACCCGGCGGCGTTGCGGACCGCAAGGTCTTGTTTTGTGCCGGTCTATACTCTGTCGCTTGCCTGTAATCAGAGCTTAGCACAAAAAACCGGGCTGTCAAATCAGCCCCGGCGGTCAGGCGCCGCCTTCCCCTGTGAGCTCCGCCAGCAGCGCCAGAAGGCGCGGTACGTCGTAGGGCTTGCGGATGAACCTGATGCCCTTGCGCCGGATCTTCGACTTGTCCATGTGGTTGTCCATGTACCCGCTGTTGAGTATGACCTTCACGGCCGGGTTCAGGCCCCTGAGCTCGTCGATGAGGCGCATGCCGTCCCTGTCGGGCAGCACGTAGTCGCTTATGACGACCTGGAACGCGCCGTTTCTCTCCTTGAAAAGGGCGAGCGCCTCTGCGGCCGTGGCGGCGCAGGCGACCTCGTAGCCTTCGTCCTCGAGGACCATGGCCGCCGTCTCGCGCACCATGTCGTCGTCCTCGACGACCAGTATCCTCTTGCCCGCGCCGCCGCCGGAGAGGGGCAGCGGGGCGTCGAGCTCGTCGGGGGGCTGCACGCTCGCCGCCGGCAAGTAGACCTCGAAGGCGCTGCCCTCGCCGGGCGCGCTCCTGACGTTTATCCAGCCGCCGTGATCGCGCACGATGCCGTAGACGACCGTCAGGCCCAGGCCCGAGCCGGTGCCGGACTTCTTGGTCGTGTAGAAGGGCTCGAATATGCGCTCCAGCTCGTCGTCGGAGATGCCCGCGCCCCGGTCCTCGACGGTGAGTTTCACGAAGCTGCCGGGACGCGAGCCGGCCATCTCGTTGCAGTCGCTGCGGCCGAGCACGACGTTCTCGGTTCTGATGGTTATAGTGCCGCCCTCGGGCATGGCGTCGCGGGCGTTGACGACGAGATTGGTGATGACCTGCTCCATGTTGCCGCGGTCGGCGCTTACGGGCTTGAGGGCCGAGTCGTTCTCGACCTTGATGGCGTAGCTCTCGCCTATGAGGGGGGCGAGCATTCCGGTAAGGGCCGTTATGACCTTGTTCAGGCAAAGCGGGACGTGGGAGGCCGGTTCGCTGCGGCTGAAGAGCAGCAACTGGCGGGTGAGCTCCGTTGCCCGCTGCGACGCTTTGAGTATCTGGCCGAAGAGCTCGTGGCACTGCGCGCCCGGCTCGCTGCGTTTCATCCCCAGGTGGCTGAGCGTCTTTATGGCCGTCTGGATGTTGTTGAAGTCGTGGGCTATGCCGCCGGCGAGCCGTCCAACGGCCTCCATCTTCTGGGAGTGGAGAAGCTGGGCGTAGAGCCTCTCGCGCTCCTTCTCCAGGCGGGTGCGCTCCGTGTCGTCCCGCACCGACCCTATGATCCTCGTCCTTGCGTCGATGGTGAACGTGCCGGCCTTCATCTCGCCGGGAAAGACGGTGCCGTCCTTGCGCTGGAAGGTGAGCGTAGCCGTGGAGCCCGGCCGGCGGCGGAAGAGCCTCTCCAGGGCGGCCCTCGATCTCTTCGCAGGACCGGCAAGCTTGAGGGACGTGAGCCCTATGAGCTCATCCTTCGTGTAGCCGAAGAGTTTCTGCGCCGCGTTGTTGGCGTCCTCGATCTTCAGCGTCCGGGCGTCGACGATGATGACGGCCTCCGACTCGTTTTCGAAGAGGAGGCGGTAGCGGGCCTCGCTCTCCCTGAGCGCCTGTTCGGCCCTGTGCCTCTCTATGATGCCGGCGAGCGTATGGGCCGCCGCCGCGAGAAAGTCCCTTTCGCTTTGCTGCTCGCTGTGGCCCTCCCTCACATAGAGGGTCAGCACGCCGAGGGTCCTCTCGCCGCACCTTACGGGAACGCAGTAGTGTCCGTGGGGCTGGATGCCTTCGTATCTGATGACGTGGGACTCGTCGACCCGGTCGACGAAGACGATCCTGCCCGTTGCGGCGGCCTCGCCGCAGAGGCATTTGCCGACGGGGACCGTCCGGCAGGCCCTTTCCATGTCCGGGGTAAGCCCCACCGACGTCCTGAGCACAAGTGTCTGCGGGTCCTCGTCGTCGGCGAGGAAGATCGCCCCCTTCCTGACGAGGGGCAGCCAGGGCAGCGAGAGGAGACGGTCGAGGATCCGCCCGAGCTGCTCGTCGAAGGGGATCCTGTCCATGGAGACGGTGAGTATCTCGTTGATGACGCGCTGCTGCTCGAGGGCGTCGCGAAGGCCGCTATGGGAACGTCTGGCGACGGTCATCTCTCCCTCCTTGGTCGCCGGTCCGGCGCTCGCGCGCGAGCCGGCGGCCCGCGGTCGCGGCCCGCCCCGCCAGGGCGATGACTGTTCGCAACGGAGCCGGAGCGCCGGCGAAGGGCTGTGGTTCCTCGATGAAGGGACTCGGTGAGTTTCCGAGATGTGGCTGGCCGCGGGAAATAGCAACAGATAGTTTATAAAAATATATACGATAAGGAACGGGCCGTCAAGACGGAGAGGGAGGGGAAGGCCGGCGGGGTCGGCGCCGCGCCGCCACGGCGGCCTGACCGAGGCAGAGCCCTCCGTCGTTGGGCGGCACGCGGCCGTGGGTGAAGACGCGCAAGCCCTTTCTCTCCAGGAGGGCCGCGGCGCGCTCCACGAGCAGGCCGTTCTGGAAGACGCCGCCGCTCAGACAGACCCTGTCGAGCCCCGTTTCACGGCGCCCCGACTCCGCCATCGCCGCCACCACGGCGGCCACGGTGTTGTGGAAGCGCGCCGAGACGAGCGGGACCGGCGCCGAGGCCCTGATATCGTTCACCATCTCGCGCCACATCCCGTCGAGGATCACCACCTTCAGCCCGTCCCGCGCCTCCATGTCGAAGCCGTAGCGACCCCTTTCATTGCGGTCGGCCAGGGCCTCGAACTCCATGGCCGCCTGACCCTCGTAGCGGACCTCGCGGCCCACGCCCGCAAGGGCCGCCGCCGCGTCGAAGAGCCTGCCGGCGCTCGATGTGAGCGGCGAGTTGACTCCGCCGCTTATCATGCGCACCGTGTTGCGCCAGCGCCGCCCGCCGACGTATTCGACGAGGTCGATCTCCAGTTCCTGCGCCTCTTCGCCCCAGACCTTGTGTAGCCAGGCAAGGGCCGTGCGCCATGGCTCGACGACCGCCCTGTCCCCGCCGGCAAGCGCCACGTGATCGAGCCTTGCAAGCCTCTCGAAGCCGTCGTAGGAGGCGACGAGCGCCTCGCCTCCCCAGACCGTGCCGTCGGGACCGTAGCCCGTGCCGTCGAAGGCGACGCCTATGACCTCGCCGTCGAGCATGTTGTCGGCCATGCAGGAGGCGATGTGGCCGTGGTGGTGCTGCACGCCCGCCTTCTCCACCCCATCGAGGGCGAGTGCGTATCGGGTCGACAGGTAGCGGGGGTGGAGGTCGAAGGCCGCGACCTCGGGCTCGATGCGGAAGAGCCGCCTGAAATGCTCGATCCCCTCCTCGAAGGAGCGCAGTGTGGCGAGGTCTTCGAGGTCGCCTATGTGGTGGCTCAAAAAGGCCAGCCCATCGCGGCCGAGACAAAAGGTGTTCTTCAGGTCGCCGCCGCAGGCGAGAACGGCTCGCTCGAAGCGCAGCGGCATCCGAAGCGGCATGGGCACGTAGCCCCGCGAGCGTCGAAGCGGCACCGTCTTCCCTCCCAGCCGGGCCGCAACCGAGTCGTCGGTCCTCGTCTCTATGCGCCTGTTGTGGACGAGTAGGAAGTCGACCATTGGGGCAAGCCGCTCCATGGCCTCGTCGTCGCGGTAGGCGATGGGCTCGCAGGCGCGGTTGGCGCTGGTCATGACAAGGGGCGCCGCCGCGTCGCGGAGCAGGAGGTGGTGCAGGGGCGTGTAGGGGAGCATGACGCCGTGGCGGCGCTGGCCCGGCGCCACGGCCGGCGCGAGGGGGCGGCGACCGGCGCGCTCGAGCAGCACGATGGGACGCAGCGGGCCCGTGAGAAGGCGCTCCTCTTCGGGGCCGACGGCGCAGAAGCCGCGCGCCTGCTCCACGCCGGCCGCCATGACGGCGAAGGGCTTTTCTTCGCGGTCCTTGAGCGAGCGGAGCCTTGAGACGGCCTCCTCGTCGAGGGCGTTGCAGCAGAGGTGGTAGCCGCCGAGGCCCTTGACGGCCGCTATCGCGCCGTCGCGCACAAGCCGCGCCGCCTCGGCCGCCGGGTCCTCCACGTCCCTCTCCCCTCCGCCGGGCTCCACGAGCCGGAGCCGCGGGCCGCAGCGCGGACAGGCGTTGGGCTGGGCGTGGAAGCGCCGGTCGAGGGGGTCCTCGTACTCGGCGCGGCAGAGCGGACACATCTCGAAGTCCGCCATGGTGGTCAGGGCCCTGTCGTAAGGCACGTCCACGACGATGGTGAAGCGGGGGCCGCAGTCGGTGCAGTTTATGAAGGGGTAGCGGTAGCGCCTGTCCCGCGGGTCGAAGAGCTCGCGCAGGCACTCCTCGCAGGTGGCGAGCTCGGGCGGCACGGGCACGAAGGGGTCGGGGCCGCCACGGCTCTCCCTTATGGTGAAGTCCCCGTAGCCCGCCGGTTCAAGGAGCGTCACCTCCACCTCGAAGACCGCGGCCATGGGAGGCCCCTTCTCGACGGCCCGGCAAAAGGCCTCGACCTCCCCGGCCGCCCCCTCGACCTCGACGGTCACGCCCCTGCCGTCGTTGCGCACGAATCCGCCAAGGCCGTGCCTTGCGGCAAGACCGTAGACAAAGGGACGGAAACCGACCCCCTGAACGATGCCCTTTATGACGAGCCTTGCCCTGCGACGCTCCACTGCCGCCCCTCGAAAAGGCCCCGGCAATCACCCCGTATGGCGGTCGCCTTGCATGGCGGCAACCGGCGCGCCGCGCCGGGCGGGTTTCTTTACGCCTTTACGGCCCGCCCCGCCGCTCGCCGCCGAGAAGGCGCGCCTGCAAGGAGACTCCCTCCAGGAGTCTTCAAGGCAACTCCGATCTTTTCCCCCCTGGCCTTCAGCCCCCCTCGTCATCGTGGTCGTGCTCGTGGTCGGCGTAGTGGCCGTGTTCGTGGCTGTGGGTGTAGCCGTCGTGGCTGTGCGGGTGCTCGTGTATGAGGTTCACCCGCTGCAGGAGTCTCCTGTCGGCCAGTATGGAGGCGGCCGGTCCCTCGGCCGCTATGCGGTGGTCTTCGCCGAGCACTATGACGCGGTCGGCCGTGCGCCGGGCCATGTCGAGGTCGTGGGTGGCGGTGACGATGGTCCTGCCCTTCCGGTGCAGCTCTTCGATGAGGCCGATGACCCAGGCCCTGGTGCGGGGGTCGAGTCCGCCGGTCGGCTCGTCGAGGAGAAGGACCGCGGGGTCGAGGGCCAGCACCGAGGCGATGGCGACCTTCTTCTTCTCGCCGCCGCTGAGCTCGTAGGGGGCCCTTTCTCCTATGGAGGCGAGGCCCATGGCGCGGAGCAGGTCCGCCACCCTCTCTTCCACCTCGCCCCCCGGAAGTCCGGCCTGGGCCGGACCGAAGGCTATCTCCTCCCTCACCGTCTGTGAGAAGAGCTGGACGTCGGGGTCCTGGAAGAGCAGGCCCACGCTCTTTCGGAAGAAGGCGTTGAACGCCTCGTCGGCCATGGCCCGCTCGTCGAGACGCCGGCCGAGGAAGCGCACCTCGCCGCCCTGGGCGAATACGAGGGCGTCGAGCAGGTGCAGAAGCGAGCTCTTTCCCGAGCCGTTCGCGCCGAGCAGCGCCACCTTCTCGTTCTCTCGCACCACGAGGTCCACGCCCCGGAGCGCCGGAAAGCGGCCCTGCACGCTGTAGTCGAGAGCCTCGGCCTCGAAGACGGGCACGGCCACCGGAACCCTCACCTCCCCACAACGGCCATCATCACGTCCATCACGTTCGTGCCCGTGGGGCCGGTCCTGAGAAGATCGCCGAGCGTATCGAAGAAGCGGTAGGAGTCGTTTCGGGCGAGATGGCCGGCGGCGTCGAGGCCCGCGGCCCGGGCGCGCACGAGGGTTGCGCCGTCGGCAAAGGCGCCGGCCGCGTCGGTGGGGCCGTCGGTGCCGTCGGTGCCGGCCGACAGCACCGTGACGCCGTCGATGCCGTCGAGCTCCAGGGCCGCCGTGAGGGCGAACTCCTGGTTCCTGCCGCCAAGGCCCCCGCCGGTTACGCGAAGGGTCGTCTCCCCTCCCATGAGGATGCAGGCCGGAGGCCTTGCGGGGTTGCCCGAAGAGAGCGCCTCGCGGGCCACGGCGACGAGAAAACGCGCCGCCTCGTGGGTCTCGCCCGTAATGGTCGAGGTGAGCACCACGGGCCGAAGCCCCAGGCTCCCGGCCCTGCGTGCCGCCGCCGCGAGGGCCGACCTGTTGGTCGCAACGAGCAGGGCCCGCACGCCGTCGAAGATCGGGTCCCCGGGCTTGGGCGTCTCGAAGCGGCCCGAGCGCAGCCCATCGAGCACCGCCCGCGGCGCCCTCTCGGCGATGCCGTACCGCTCGAGCACCGCGAGACAGTCGGCGCAGGTCGTCTCGTCGGGCGAGACCGGCCCTGACGCTATGGTCGAGAGGTCGTCGCCCACCACGTCCGAGATGACGAGGGCGAGAGTGCGGGCCGGGGCGATGAGACGGGCAAGGCCGCCGCCCTTGATGACGGAGAGGTGCTTTCTCACCGCGTTTATCTCGTATATGTCGGCGCCGCTTCGCACGAGGAGCTCGGTCATCGCCTGCTTGTGGGCGAGCGTCACGCCCGGCAGCGGCGCCGGAGCGAGGGCCGAGGCCCCGCCGGAGACGAGGCAGATTACGAGGTCTCTTGCGCCGGCCTTGCGGGCGATCTCCATCATGCGCCGCGCACCGGCGAGACCGGCCTCGTCGGGGATGGGGTGGGCCGCCTCGACGACCTCTATGCGCCTTGTGGGGCGGCCGTGACCGTACTTGGTGACGACCAGGCCCCCGGCGACCCTCCGGCCGAGCACCCCTTCCACGGCGGCCGCCATGGCGGCCGCCGCCTTGCCCGCACCGATGCAGTATACCCCCTCAATCGAGTCGAGGTCGTAGCTGTAGCGGCCCGCCCTGAGGCGGGTCCGGCCCCGCGCCTTCACGAGCGAGAGGGCGGCCTTCACGGCCTTGACCGGATCGGCGGCCTTCAGGGCCTCCCTGAAGACGGCGCGGGCCGCCGCCCTTGGCGATATCTTCCTCCTACCCGCCATATCCGTTGGTTATGGGCATGCGCCGGTCCTTGCCGAAGGCCTTGGGCGTTATCTTTATGCCCGGCGGCGCCTGCCTGCGCTTGTACTCGCTCCGGTCGACCATCCGCACCACGGCCGAGGCCACCTCCCTGTCGAAGCCGAGCGCGAGGAGCTCGTCGAGGCTGCGGTCCTCCTCCACGTAGTGCCTGAGCAGGTCGTCGAGGACGTCGTAGGGAGGAAGCGTGTCCTGGTCGGTCTGGCCGGGGCGGAGCTCGGCCGACGGGGCCCTCGTCAGAATCTCCTCCGGGATGAGCTCGCGGCCCGCACGCTCGTTGTAGAAGCGGGCGAGCTCGTAGACCAGTCTCTTGGGCACGTCCTTTATGACGGCGAAGCCGCCGGCCATGTCGCCGTAGAGGGTGGCGTAGCCGACGCTCATCTCGCTCTTGTTGCCCGTGGTCAGCACGAGCCAGCCGAACTTGTTGCTCAGCGCCATGAGGATGTTGCCCCTTATACGGGCCTGGATGTTCTCTTCCGTCACGTCTGGCGGCCGGTCCTCGAAGACCGGAGCGAGGGTCTTCAGGTAGGCGTCGAAGATGTCGTCCACCGCCACGGTTCGGTGGCTGGTGCCGAGGTTTGCGGCGAGCACGGAGGCGAGCTCCCCGCTGCGGGGCGAAGAGTAGCGCGACGGCATGTAGACCGTCGATACCCGCCCGGCCCCGAGCGCCGCCGAGGCGACGACGGCCACGAGCGCCGAGTCCACGCCGCCGCTCAGGCCCACGAGCACGCGGCCGAAGCCGTTCTTTTCCACGTAGTCGCGCGTTCCGAGCTCGAGGGCCCCGGCCACCTCCTCCAGGCGCCCGAGAGCCGGAGCGATGACCGGCGCCTGCCGCCTCTTCCTCTCCTCTCTCACCGCCCCGTGGAGGTCCACCACCTCGAGGCCGCCGTCGCGCACCAGCCCCGAGACCTTGGAGCGCCGTCTCGTATCGCGCAGCCTCTTCCTTGCGACGGCCTCGATATCGAGATCGGCTATGACCAGGTCTTCCTCGAAGGCCGCGCCCCGGGCCAGCAGCCTCCCCTCCTCGTCGAGTATCATGCTGCGGCCGTCGAAGACCAGCTCGTCCTGACCGCCCACGAGGTTGCAGTACACGACCACCGCCTCGTAGTCCATAGCCCGTGTTGCGAGCATCTCCTCGCGGGTCGCAAGCTTGCCCATGTGGTAAGGCGAGGCGTTGATGTTGACTATCACCTCGGCTCCGCCGAGGGCCTGGACCGCCGCCGGGCCCTCGGGATACCATATGTCCTCGCAGATGCTCACGCCCACGGTCGTGTCGCCGACGACGACGTTGAGCGCCGCGGCGCCGCGCTGGAAGTAGCGCTCCTCGTCGAAGACGCCGTAGTTGGGCAAAAACATCTTCCTGTAGATGCCGGCCACCCGCCCCCCCTGGACCACGGCGGCGGCGTTGTAGATGTAGTCGCGGCGGTCGACGAAACCGATGACCGCCGTCACGGCCTCGATCTGGCAGGCCAGCGTGAAGACGGCCTCGATGTTGTCGCTTATGAACTTGGGCTTGAGCAGCAGGTCCTCGGGAGGATAGCCGGTGACGGCGAGCTCGGGAAAGACGACCATGTCGGCCCCCACCCGGGCGGCCCTGGAGGCATAGTCGCGTATCCTGGCGGCGTTGCCCCTTATGTCGCCTACGCACGTGTTTATCTGGGCCATGGCGATCCTGAAGGTCCGCATGACAAAAGGTTAACAGAAGCGGCGGCGGCTGTAAAGCGCTTCCGCCGAAAAGCGCGGGCGTTGACACCAAGGCCTCGGGCGGCTATGATCAAAAGAAAACCCTGACTCGTTACACCGGGGGAAACTTTCTGTAGCAGGGCCATAGGCCCGCGTTTCCCCCCTGCCCCATCGCATGTTATTCGGGTCTTCGGCTGTACCGGGGGTTCGGCCCGCGCCAGGCGGGATTGTTTTACGCCTTTGCGGCCCGAACCCCCGGCACAGCCCCCCGAGGCAGCCGGCGCGGGCAGTCTGGGGGAAACTTTCTGAAGAAAGTTTCCCCCAGACCCCCTTCAAAGACTTTTAATTCCCTGCGGTTCATCCCGATTTGGCTTGCCAAATCGGGATGAACCGCAGGGCGTCAAAAGTTTTTGGAGGGAGTCTGAGGGAACCGTGGGTCTGTGACCCTTTTTCAAAAAGGTTCCCTCAGCGCAATAAATCAGAACTTCCTTAAAAGTTTGAGGTTGTCATGGGATTGAGGTATCTGGTCTTCTTCATGCTTATCCTGTCGGCGTCGCCCGCAGGGGCCTTCGACTTTTCGCTCTGGGAGGGGCTGCTCGACGACCATCTCTCCCGCGGCGAGCGTGACGGGGTGAGGGCCGTGCTCGTCGATTACAAGGCGGTCTCGGCGGACAGCCGTTTCGGCGAGCTCCTTGCAAGGCTCGACGGCTTCGACCCGGCGGCCCTGTCGACGAGGGAGGCGAGGCTCGCCTTCTGGATAAACGTCTACAACATCATGGCCGTAAAGGTCGTGGTCGACAACTATCCCCTCAGGAGCATAAAGGACGCGGGCGGCATATTCTCTCCCGTGTGGAAGAAGGAGGCCGGACGGGTGGGCGGGAGGGCCTACTCGCTCGACGAGATCGAGCACTCCATACTGAGGAAGATGAACGAGCCGAGGATACACTTCGCCATCGTCTGCGCCTCGCTGAGCTGTCCCGACCTGCGCGACGAGCCCTACAGGGCCGACCGCCTCAACCGCCAGCTCAACGATGCGGCGCGGACCTTTCTCGCCGACCCCACCAAGGGGCTCCGCGCCGACAGGGGCCGCTCCACGCTCTACCTCTCGTCCATCTTCAAGTGGTTCGCCGCCGACTTCGACGCCCGCGGAGGCGTGCTCTTCTACATATCGCGCTTCGTCGACGCCGAGACAAGGGAGTTCATCGCAACCGGTCCGAGAGTGAGGTACATGGACTACAACTGGAAGCTCAACGGCCGGTGAAAGACGGCGTCATAACAAGTCCCGACACGCTGCGCGGCGGGGACCGCCTGCCGCCGGGCCAGCGCCTCGTGGCGGACTGGCCCGTGCTCCACCACGGCGAGCCGCCCGATATCGAGCTTCGCCGCTGGAGGCTCCGCATCCACGGCCTCTGCGCGCCGGAGAGAACGCTCGACTACGACGCCTTCCTCGCGCTGCCGCGAGTGCTGGTGCGCTCGGACATACACTGCGTCACCGGCTGGTCAAGGTTCGACAACCTCTGGGAGGGCGTCTCCACGAGGACCCTGGGGGGACTCGTAGAGATCGACCCCACGGCCCGCCACGTCGTCGTCCACGGTCACGGCGGCTTCACGACCAACCTGCCCCTTGACGACTTCTTCGCCGTCGACTCCCTCATCGCCGTAAAACACGACGGCGAGCTCCTCGACATAGAGCACGGCTACCCGGCAAGGCTCGTGGTGCCGCGCCTCTACTTCTGGAAGAGCGCCAAGTGGGTCACGGCCATCGAGTTCACGGCCGAAGACAGGCCCGGCTTCTGGGAGAAGAGGGGCTACCACAACCACGGCGACCCCTGGAAGGAGGAGCGCTACGGCGAGCCGTAGCGCGGCCTTCGGAGCCGGCGCCTGCGCCTGAAGCGGACGAGCATGCCGGCGGCCGTCGCCGCCCGGATACGGTTGACTCTTCAGTGAAACGAGTGTAAATTCAATATATATACCTGCAACGCAGGCGTCAACGTATTGTTGAAACCGCTTCCACCCGAAGGAGGAGACAGGTGCCGGCAAAGGGGCTTGAACGTCGCCGCCGCCGCATCACAGAGCCCGTTAAAGCCGCGCCTCCTTTAAGGCGATAGGGAGTCATGAGCCGGACGGATCCCCCCGCCAAAAGAGGGCCGGTTTCGATGGACGCTGAAAAACGCATAGCAGAGCTCGAGGCCGAGGTGCGGCGCCTGAGCGCCGAGCTCGAGAGCGCCCGCGCCAGGGACCACGTCAGAGTCGGGGCGCTCAACGCCGTGGTAAGGGACCTGAGCCTCAACACCACCCTCATCGCCCAGGCCAAGGAGGAGTGGGAGGCCATCATAGACGCCATCCCCAACCCCCTCTTCACCCACGACGAGAACCTCAGGGTCCTGCGCTGCAACCGGGCCTTCAAGGAACTGGTGGGACAGGACTACAAGGAGATAATGGGCAGGCCCTACCACGAACTCTTCCGCGGCCTCGACGGTCCGTTCCCCTTCGGGAGCAGAGAGGCCGGCCAGAGGCACGAGCGGGCCTCCGACGAGATCGAGCTCCTCTGGCTCGACCGTGTCTTCAGGGTCAGGCGCTACCCGTCGATCTTCCCCTCGCAGGAAGGCTCGCCCGTCAAGAAGAGCACCCTCTGCATCATGGAGGAGATAACCGAGGAGAGGCGGGCCAAGCTTGCGCTCCTGGAGAGCGAGGAGCGCTTCAGGAACGTGAGCGCCACGGCGAGAGACGCCATCGTCATCATCGACGACAGGGGGACGATCACCTTCTGGAACGAGGCGTCTCGACGGCTCTTCGGCTACACGGAGGAGGAGGCGGTGGGGCGGGAACTCCACCGGCTCATAGCGCCGGACAGACACCATACGGCCATCTACAAGGGGCTCGAGGCGTTCCGCCGCACGGGCGAAGGCCCCGTCATAGGCAGGACCCTGGAGACGACGGGCCTGCACAAGGACGGCGAGGAGGTGCCCGTAGAGCTCTCCATATCGGCCGTCAAGCTCGGCGGAAAGTGGTGCGCCACCGGCATCCTGCGCGACATCACCGAGCGCAAGCGCACCGAGGAGGCCCTCAAGCTCGAGGCGGACATAAACCGCCGCCTGCTCGAGATAGCCGAGAGCTCGAGCGACATGGAGCAGCTCCTGGCCAAGGTGGTCGTCACCGTCAGGGACATCCTCGGCGCCGACGCCTGCCTCGCCTACCTCTGGGACGACGAACGCAGCGTGTTCAGGCCGGCCCGCGAGTGCGGACTGCCCGCCGAGCTGGCCCCTTCCTTCAGGTTCAACCACCCGGACGCCGATATCCCCCTTGCACGACGGCTCATGGAGCTTTCAAGCTGCGTGGTGCTCGAGTCCCGCGACGAGGAGCTCCTCGCCTTTCCGCCCCTCAAGCCCCTGGAAGGGAAGTGCCGGGCCGCGGCCATACCCCTTCATGGCCGCGACAGGCTGCTCGGCTTTCTCCTGGGCGTCTATACGGGCGACTGCGACGCAAGGCCCATCACCGACCGGGAGCGCCGCCTCATGGACGGCGTGGCCCACCAGGTCTCCATCTCCCTCATGGAGGCCATGGAGTACAAGAGCGCGCTCGACAAGACGATGACGCTGTCGCGCAAGATAGAGACCATCCAGGTCATGCACGAGATCGACCGCTCCATACTCTCCACCCTCGACCCCCGCGAGATACTCGAGTCCGTTGCCGCCATGATGGCGCGGGTGGTGCCCTGCGACAGGGCCACCATCGCGCTCGTCGACAGGGAGCGCGGCGGCTTCGTCTACGAGGCGGGCTTCGGACTGAAGGGGCTCAAAAAGGGCGACTTCGTGCCCTTTGCCGACACGAGCACCACCGATGTGGTCGAGACGGGCAGGCCCCAGTACACGGCCGACCTGCGCGAAGACGAGGATAACCTCGCGGCCCTTGAAAGGATGCTCCTCGACGAAGGGATGCTCTCCCACATAAGGACGCCCCTCATCATAAAGGAGGAGGTCGCCGGCGTGCTCACCGTCGGCTGCCGGCGGCCGGCGGCCTACACGCCCGAGGACCTCTCGACGGTGGAAAAACTCGCCTCCCAGGTGGGGCTGGCCCTCTCCAACGCAAGGCTCGTAAAGGACCTCGAGGAGCTCTTCCTCGGAACCGTCAAGACCCTCTCCGAGGCCATAGACACCAAGAGTCCATGGACCAAGGGCCACTCCGACAGGGTCACGAGGATGGCCATCGAGATAGGCCGCGTGCTGGGTCTCGACGACGACGAGCTCAGCGACCTCGAACTGGCCGGACTCCTACACGACATCGGCAAGCTGGCCACAAAGGAGTACATACTCGACAAGCCGGCCGGGCTCACCGAGGAGGAGCTCAACATGATAAGGCTCCACCCCGTCCAGGGCGCCCGCATACTGGCCCCCATAAAACAGCTCACCCGCATAATACCGGCCATACGCCACCACCACGAGTTCTTCGACGGCAACGGCTACCCCGACGGCCTGAAAGACGGCGAGATACCGCTGCTCGCAAGGATACTCACCGTGGCCGACACGGTCGACGCCATGGGCGCCGACCGACCCTACCGCAAGGGCCGCCCCAGGGACGAGATAATCCTCGAGCTCAAACGGTGCTCGGGCACGCAGTTCGACCCCGAGGTGGTGAGGGCCTTCCTCAGCATCTCGTCGACGGTCATGGACTTCTGATTGACGAATCAGGGCGTCTTCCGGGCGGCGAGGACGGCCATCTCTTCCATGCCCTTCGACATATGTATGCCGCCCTGCGCGTCGACGACGAGGCATTCCACGCCGTCGAGGCTGTCGGCCAGCGTCACGGCCCGGTCGGCCCCCATGACGAACATGGCCGTAGAGAGGGCGTCGGCCAGGGCGGGGTCTGCGGCGACGACCGTCGCGCTCTGCGAGGCGCGGGCCGGACGGCCGGTGGAGGGGTCGATTATGTGGTGGTAGCGCACGCCGTCCTTCATGAAGAAGCGCTCGTAGTCGCCGGAGGTGGCCACCGCGCCGTCGGCGATGCGAAGCTCGCCGAGCAGCCGCCCCGGGGCGCGGGGATGGCGTATGCCGATTGTGAAGGGTCTTCCCGAGCCGCCGAAGACGGTCATGTCTCCTCCGGCCGTCACGATGCCGGCCGTAACGCCGTGACTTTTCAGCGCATCGACGGCCCTGCCGACGATAAAACCCTTGGCCACTCCGCCGAGCACCACGGCCATGCCGCCGCGGCGCAGCTCGACGGTCGATTCCCTTGCGTCGACGACGATCCCGCGGTAGTCCACAAGGGGAAGGAGCCGCTCGATCTCCCCGTCCGAGGGGACGGGGCGCTCACTGCCGTCGAAGCTCCAGAGGGCGCCGAGAACACCCACCGTGGGATCGAAGGCCCCGCCCGACAGGCGGGCGATGCGAAGGGCCGTCTCCACGACCTCCACGGTCTCGGCCGACACACGCACCGGACCCCGGCCCGCGCCAAGGCGCGCCACGTCGCTGTCGGGCCGGTAGGCGCTTAACAGGGCCTCCAGTCTCTCGATCTCGGCGAAGGCGGCCTCGGCGGCCTCGTCGAAGCGCGAGCGGTCACCGTCGTAAAGGGCTACCTCCACGAGCGTGCCCATCGCGATACGGGCGTAGGTCTCGACGGAGCGTTCAGGCTGGGGGGCGCGCAGAAAGGCCGCCGTAACGACGAGGGCAACAAAGGCCGTTACGGCGATGTAGAGGGCCGCGGAGCGGCCCCGCTCTCCATGGAATATGCTGGCCATGACGGGGCTGGAGACCTCCAGCGGCCACTTCCCGGACGAGCCCGGGGCCTGCCTCGATAAAACGCCGCCCGCGAAAGCCCCCTTAAGGAAGCTCTGATTAATTACCCTGGGGGAAACTTTCTGTAGAAAGTTTCCCCCAGACCCCCTTCAAAGACTTTTAATTCCCTGCGGTTCATCCCGATTTTGCAAGCAAAATCGGGATGAACCGCAGGGCGTTAAAAGTTTTTGGAGGGAGTCTGAGGGAACCTTTTTACAAAAAGGTTCCCTCAGGGCAATAAATCGGAGTCTCTTTAAAACTCTTCTTCCTCGAGTTCGGAGCGCTCGATGATGCCCAGGCCGGTTTCTTCTTCGTGGCGGCCTCTGACGTGGCGGAGCCGTTCGTCCCGCGACTTGCACTCCACGCACAGTCGCGTAAAGGGCATGACCCGCAGTCTTCCCTCGGTGATGGGTTCGCCGCACTCTTCGCAGTCGCCGTAGGTGCCGTCGCGCAGTCTTTCCAGGGCGTCTTCGATCTCGGCGATCTTTTCGCGGTCGCGGTTGCCGAGCGTGAGCGCCAGCTCGCGCTCGCGCTCGCTGCTCGCGATGTCGTAGATATCGCCTATCTCGAACTTGTGGGTGTCGCTCTCGCTGCGCATCTTCTGGGCGACTTCCTGGAGTATCTGCTGTTTTTCGGCCTCGAGGCGGGCGATCATCTCCTCTGTGAAAGAGGGTTTGCCCTTGGTCCTGGCCTTGCGGGCGGACCGGGGCGCAGCGGCGCCCCTGGCGGCCTGCTTCCTGGCTCCGGTCCTGGAGGTCGCGGCGCCGGACGGCTTTTTGGCCGGCTTTTCGGCGGCCTTCGTCTTCTTTCCGGCCGTCGAGGTTGCTTTGGGTTTTTTGGTCTCAGCGGACATGGCGAAATATGTTATATATGGAGCGGGAAAAAGTCAATCGTTATTTTTTATCGGTACGGCGGGGCCGCGGCTTTAGCCCGGCGGCGCGGAGGACGGCCTGCCCGCCGGGCGCGAAGAGGCGGCGCAGCCCTGGGCGGGAGGCCTTTTCCCTTGACTTTCGAGGGGCGAGGGCCGATAATTTCCGGTACGCAAGCAGCGGGCCGGCCTTCTCCGGCCGGCCCCACGGCGCGGGGGTTCCGCCCGCCCAATCCCTGCGTGCAAGAGGTCTTCGATGGACAGGACGAAAGGGCCTTTAACCGTTCTCTTCGCCGCCCTCTGCTGGACGCTTCTCGTGGGCATGGGCCGGGTGCCCGGTCCGGAGGTGCCCCTGCCCGACGTCGATTTCAGGGCCACCATAATCGATTCACAGGATATCGCCACCGAGTGCAGAAACGTAAGCTGGGACGGGCAGACCTTCTTTTCCGGCCTGCGCGGCAAGGGCGCCGTCTCCATACCCTTCGAGAAGGTGAGGAAGGTCGAGTTCGTAGGCGAGGGCGGGGAGGGACTGGCCGACTTCCAGGTGACGCTCAAAAGCGGCGAGGTCATCGGCGTCTCCCTGGAGGCCCACAAAAAGCTCACGGGCACGACGAGCTTCGGCTCCTACAGGATCGACGCGATCCACATAAAGGAGATCGTCTTCAGGTAGATCCGCCGCACTCCGCCGGGGGAAACGTGGGCCTGTGGCCCTTCTACAGAAAGTTTCCCCCGGTGGAGTGCGGAACCTTCCGGCTTCATCTCCGACAAGGAGGCGGGACACATGGCCTGTTTCAGGAACATCGTCCTGCTCAAGGCCCCCCAGGCAAGCGACGTCCCCCACCCCCAGGACGTATCGGACCTCACCGAGCTGTGCTATCTCGCCGCCGTGGTGAAGGACGAGGTCGAGAGCGTCTCCATACCCGTGGACTTCTACAAGGGCGAGGCGGCCTACCGGGAGTTCGACGAGCATCTCAGGAGCCGCCCCGTGGACCTCGTGGGCATCTCGTCCATGACCGGCGCCTTCAACAACGCCATGCGCCTTGCCGAGGCGGCCAAGCGGGCCGGCAAGTACGTCGTCATGGGCGGCTACCACCCCACGGCCCTCTACGAGGAGGTCCTGCGAAGCCCATGGGTCGACGCCGTCATCCTCGGCGAGGGCGAGGGCGCCTTCAGGGACCTGGTTATAAAGGGCCCGTCGTCCGAGGTGGCGGGGCTTGCCTACATGGAGGACGGCCGGGTGAAGGTGAACCCCGGCCGCCCGGTCATAGGGGACCTCGACGCCCTCCCCTTTCCGCTGCGCTCGGCCCGGCCCCGCCGCTTCGGCGAGGAGGGCGGCGACTACACCATCGACACGGTCTACACCTCGCGCGGCTGCCCCTGGCGCTGTACCTTCTGCGCCAACGACACCGTAAACAAGCGATGGCGGGCCCGCAGCCCCGAAAACGTCGTCGAAGAACTGGCGCTCCTCCACGACCCCCGCAGAAAAAAACTCATAAAGATATGGGACGCAAACTTCCTGACCAACATAAAGCGCGTGGACAGGCTCTGCGACCTCATGCTCGAGCGGGGGCTCACCAACTTCAAGCTCTGGACCGAGACGAGGGCCGAGGACATCGTGCGCGGCGAGGCCGTCATGGCCAAGCTCAGGCGCGTGGGCCTCTCCAACGTGAGCCTCGGCATCGAGAGCCCCAACGCCGAGACGCTGCGGCTCATGAAGAAGAAGAACAGCGACGACGCCTGCCGCCGGGCCGTGGAGATACTCACCCGTCACGGCATAAAGAGCCAGGGCTACTTCATCATAGGCCACTACAACGAGACCGTCGAGGAGACGGAGCGCTACCCCGAGTACGCCCGGGCCCTGGGGCTGAGGCAGGCGGTCTTCATGGTCATGACGCCCTATCCGGGCACGGCCGTATTCAGCGAGTTCGAGCGCGAAGGGAAGATAAGGAGCCGCGACTGGGACCTTTACAACAACTTCTGCACCGTCGTCGAGACCAGGGGCATGGACAGGGCCACGCTCAAGCGCATGTACGCCCGCGTGTGGGGGAGGTTCTACAACAGGCACTCCTTCCTGCGCAAGAAGAGGTTCTTCGACATGGCCCTGCCGCCGCTCTTCAGGCTCCTCGGGCTCTACGCCGTCTTCGCCGTCGACAGGAGCGCGTCGAGAGAGGAGATAAAGGAGTATCTCTTCGAGGCCATAGCCGCCGGCGCCGAGGGGCTCGAGCGCACCTTCGAGGCCGAGGCGCCGCTTCTTTTGCGGCTCTTCGGGGAGCTTACCATAAGGATACGCCACTCGCCGGGCAGGAACATAGACTTTTTCATCCGCCAGGAGGGCGTCAGGCGGTCCGTCCTGGCCCGCAGGACCGGTGACGACGGTTTTGTCCGGGGCGTGACGATCGATCTCGACAGCGTCATGGAGCTGGGCGAGCGCCTGGGCACGGAGCGGCTCTCGGCGCTCTCCTGCCGGGCCGAGATAGTGAAGGCCCTGGCCGGGGACCGCAGGCGCAGGCTCGCCTACGTCATGTCCCTGCTGCGCGAACGGGCCGTGGCGGCCCCTCTGCTCCACGCCGTCGCCTACGCGGCGCCCATACTCCTGAAAGGGGTCGCCGCCACGGCGGCTGGCGCGTTCTTTGCGGGGAGGGCGAGGGAGCAGAGGGCGTGAGGGACCGCGACGCCGGGAAGGAGAAGGAAACTTTCTTGAAAAAGGGGCATAGCCCCCTCATCTCGGGTTATGGAAACCCTGATTAATTGCCCTGGGGGAAACTTTCTGCAGAAGGGCCATAGGCCCGAGGGCCACAGGCCCACGTCCCCCCCTCGCCCAATCGTAAGTTATTCGGATCTTCGGCTGTACCGGGGAGTTCGGCCCGCGCCAGGCGGGGTTGTTACGCCTTTGCGGCCCGAACCCCCCGCTACACTCCCCCGAGGCAGCCGGCGCGGGCAGTGCAATAAATCAGAGCTTCCCTTATGTTGTCTCGAAGTGCAAACTTTTTTGAGCCGGTCGAGCTCCACCTTAAGCTGGCCGATCTGCCGGTAAAGCTCGTCCGCCTCGGCCCGGGTCTCCTTCTCCTCCCTCTTGCGCCTGTCCGAGAAAAGCGACAGAAGCTCCTTAAAAAACGTTTTTTCACTGCCCTATCTGGTTCGGATGGACCCCGTACTCGCTTGCGAGCTGGGCATCGTCTTTTCCCCCTTCATAGCCTCAAGCGCCACCTTCGCCTTGAATGCAGAGTCGTGGTTCTTTTTCATCTCGCCTGCCTTCTTTACAGGTTTCAGCAACCTATCATACACCAAATACCTCTGTACAAATTTTGGGGAGTATTATAGATTGAAGAAATCTGTGACCCTCGCCGCCATCCGCGATGCGCTTCTGCCCAAACTCATCTCCGGCGAGGTGAGGGTGAAGGATGCGGAGAAGCTTGTGGAGAGTGTGACATGAGTAATGTTGCCACTTTGACAAGTCTTGCAATGCTGAAGGTCAGCGTTGATCAGGGTAACGACTATCTCGAATATTTGCGCCCTTTTATACTGCAAGTACTTGTTGACCAGAAGCCCGATCCTGTGACTGACGTAGGGGTCAGCAATCATCTCCGTGAACAATTCGGCCTTAAGATTCCAGAACGCGTTGTTCAGATTCTTTTGAAGCGCATCGCACGGAGGCATTTACTCAAAAAAGATGCCGGAGTATATCACATAACGGGTACTTTACCGGACCCTGGAATTGCCATAAGGAAAAGCGAAGCAGACCGGCACATCCAGGCAGTGGTTTTAGGTCTAATGGAATTCTCAAAAAGCACCGCCAAACCGATCTCAACTGAAGATGAGGCAGTGAAGGCAATGTGTGCATTCTTGGAAGAATTCAATATTACTTGTCTTCGTGCATATCTGAGAGGTACGGCTATTCCAACTGTCGTGGGAAAACATCATAGACACATTGTGCTGGTCAGTAAATATGTCCTACATCTGCAACGTAATAACCCAGAACGTTTTGAAAGTTTCCTCGTGGTGCTTCAGGGACATATGCTGGCAAACGCATTACTTTGCCCAGATCTCCAAAGTGCCCCCAAATCTTACAAGGGTGTCACTTTTTACTTAGACACCCCATTGTTGATACGACGGTTTGGACTTGAGGGTGAGCCAAAGCTGGTGGCAGTGAAAGAAATAATTCGACTTCTGAATAATCTTGGTGGGACAATTGCTACATTCTCACATTCCCGTGACGAACTGGAGCATGTCCTTAGGAGTGTAGCCAAGAGTATCGACTCAAGGGATGGCCGCGGGGCTATTGTTATGGAAGCAAAACGCAAAGGCACCACAAAATCCGATCTGCTAGTCTTGGCAGGACAGATCGATGGGCAGCTCGCCGAGGCAGGAATTGAAGTTAAAGACACACCAGAATATATTGAAAAATTTCAAATCGATGAAAAAGCTTTTACCGAGGTGCTTAAGGACGAGGTGTCATATTTTAATCCACGTGCCAAGGATTACGACATCAACTCTGTACGCAGTATCTATGTCCTCAGAAAGAATTCTTCGCCCTCGATTGTGGAAAAATGCCGCGCAATTCTCGTAACCAGTAACTCAGGATTCGCACGAGCAGCATATAAATATGGTAAGAGGCATGAAGAATCACGTGAGGTATCGCCTGTGATTACCGATTTCAGTCTTGCAAACATGGCCTGGTTGAAAGCTCCGATGGATGCGCCGTCGTTACCGACCATCGAGATACTTGCATACTCTTATGCAGCACTTCAGCCTTCTAAGGAGTTGCTTGACAAGTTTCTATCTGAGGTTGAGAAGTTAGAACAACAGGGCAAAATCTCTAAACGCGACCATCAACTCCTCCGAAGCAACACGCTTGCGCAAGAGGAGATGATGAGCCTGACGTTAGGGGAAGAAACAGCACTTACTGAAGAAACGGTCACTGAGACATTACGGCGTGTTTCAGAAGAAATCAAGAAGGAGGAGAGCGAAAAACTAACAGCCGAGCAAGCCGCCCATCGCAAGACTCGAGAAGAATTAGTTTCAGAGCGCCAAGAGAGGATGCAGATTCAGGAAAAGCTTTTCTTGCGATGTCGTCGAAAAGCAAAAATTCTTGCTGTGACTATAACTGTTTTGCTGATAGTTCTTATTGTCCTCGGTCTTATTAAAGGTGTTGGATTCACGTCAAAAAATCCTCTTTTAGGTTGGTCTTTAATTATGGGGTTGGCCGCAGTTACATTGCTGACACTCGTGAATCTTCTTGCAGGAACCACAGTCAAAAATTTGCATCAAAAAATTGAAAACCGTTGTCTCACATGGTTTTTGAAGCGAGAAGCCAAGGCTATAGGCTTTGATCTACGGGACTTTCAGTGACCTACATGATAAAGCATAAGCAGTACCGCCCCCTCACGCGTACACATCGAGAATAGTTCCCCTCCGCGCTTCCCGTCCTTCCCACAGGCCCCTGGAGTTGTACGTCGAATAGGCCCCGCCGGCCGCTCCCGCGGTGCGCTGCCTCGCGGGCCGCCTGTAAACGGACTCCTCGCCGCTTCGACCCACGGAGCTCCACACCCTCCCATGCCTGGCGAGCTCTATGACGTCGCGCTGCGTCGATGGATCGCCACGCTCGCGCGCAGCGTCGCCGTCTACGGCGTAACCGGGCAGGGGGTCCCTCACCCCGGTGACGTCAATGGCCTCTTCGCCGCCGTAAAAGTTGTAGACGTTCAGGACTATGCCGCTTACGTTCATCTTCCCGGCCGCCTCCCGGGGAAACCTTTCTGAAGAAAGGCTTCCCCGGACCCCTTCCAAAGACTTTCAATACGAGTTGGCTTCCCCCTGTTTTGCCTGGCAAAACAGGGGGGAAACCAACTCGCGTTAAAAGGTTCCCTCAGACTCCCTCCAAAAACTTTTTGTTTGCTCTTCGAGCCGCGTTGGTTCTCATGATCGCTGAGGAAACGAGGTCCTTAAGCCCAAGTTAAAAGTCTTTGAAGGGGGTCTGGGGGAAACTTTCTTCAGAAAGTTTCCCCCAGGTTGCCCGCGCCGGCTGCCACTGGGGCTGTACCGGGGAGTTCGGGCCGCAAAGGCGTAACAACCCCGCCTGGCGCGGCCCGAACTCCCCGGTACAGCCGAAGTTCCGAATAACATACGATGGGGCGAGGGGGGACGCGGGCCTGCGGCCCTTCTGCAGAAAGTTTCCCACAGGATAATTGGTCAGGGGTTCCTTATATTATAGCAAAAAAAAAAGCGTGGGGGCACACCATCTTCCCCCTCCATCATCTACCGCCGCCTCCTGCGGCCGACCCTTCGAGGGCCGCTTCCACGAGCGCCGTCGCCTCGGGGCCGGTCCACTGCCGCGCCCCCTCGATTATGCCGACGAGCACGCCGTCGCGGCCGATGACATAGGCCGCCGGCGCCTTCATCACCTGGAAGGCCTCGGCGACGAAGCCGTTCTCGTCGTAGATGACGCGAAAGCTCAACCGCCGCCGCTCCATCAGATCCCTGACCTCGTGGCGCGTGGCGCTGTGCACCGAGTCGGCGTCCACGCCCACCACCTCGAGGCCCCTGTCGCGGTAGCGGCGGTAGAGCTTCTCCAGCGACTCCAGTCCCTCCACGCACTCCTCGCACTTGTAACGCCAGAAGTAGAGCACGACCACGCGGCCCCTTTCGTTCGAGAGCCTGAAGACCTCGCCGTCCATGTCCTTTATCTGGAAGTCCGGGGCGGGATGCCCCGGCTTCACCACCGGCAGGTAGGTCGAACCGCCGTCGTCACAACCGGCCGCAAGGACCGCAAAAGCCAGGCCCAGCGCCGTGAACAGTCGCCTCATCACTCACACCCCTTTTTCCGCCCGCCCCTCCCCGCCGCGGCCCCGAGGGCAAGCACCTTCTCTATGATGTTCGTCGTCGAGCGCCCCTTGAGGAGCCTTACGCGCGCGACCCGTCCGCCGGCGGCCTTCACCACGGAGGCGCCCACTATCTCCCCTTCCTTCCAGTCGGCGCCCTTGACGAGCACATCGGGCACGACGGCCCTTATCAGCTTCTCCGGCGTAGGCTCGCCGAAGATGACGACGTAGTCGACAGGGACGAGGGCCGCGAGGACCTCGGCCCTTTCGGCCTGGGGCACGACGGGCCTCGATGGACCCTTTACGGCGCGGACCGACGAATCGCTGTTGAGCCCCACTACGAGCACGTCGCCCAGGGAGCGGGCCTTCCTCAGGTAGCGCACGTGGCCTGCGTGGATGATGTCGAAACAGCCGTTGGTGAAGACCACGCGACGGCCGGCGGCGCGAAGGGCAGCGAGCTCCTTTTTCAGGGCCCGAAGCGAAATCACCTTTCCCACAGGAGTCCTCTTTCAGTCTTTGGGAACAAGCTTCCCTGAGAAGGGGCAGAGAGCCGCGGCCGCCTCAGACTCCCTTCAAAGACCGGCTCCCTTCGGACTTCCCCTCTTTCGCGCAGCTAAACAGGGGAAATCCGAAGGCATCTAAAGTCTTTGGAAGGGGTTTGGGGAAACCCTTCTTCAGAAGGGTTTCCCCAAATTCATATCACTTAACCCCCGCCCTTGCAAGGGTGGCGACAGAGACCTCGGCGCCGGCGCGGGCGAGAAGACGGGCGCACTCGGCGACGGTCGAGCCCGTTGTGAAGACGTCGTCCACGAGGAGCACCCGGCGGCCGCTGAAACCGCCGGGCGCCGCCAGGGCGAAGGCCCCTCTTACGTTGCGCACCCTTTCGCTCCGGACAAGGCCCACCTGGGGCCGCCCCGCGGCGACCCTCACGAGGCCGCGGCTGTCGACGCGGGCCCCCATGGAGGCGGCAACGGCCCTGGCCAGCAGCAGCGACTGGTTGAAGCCCCGTTCCCTGAGCCTGCTTCCGTGGAGCGGCACCGCCGCCACCACGTCGGCGCCGCCTCCCGCCGCTTCCCTGGCGGCCCCCGCCATGAGCGCCGCCAGGGGGGCGGCGAGCGAGACCCTGCCGCGGTACTTGAAGAGATGGAGGGCATCGAGGGCCGCCCCCTCGTAAAAAAGCGCGCTCCGCGCCCTCCGGTACGGCGGCGGGTCGACGGCGCACTCCGAGCACGGCCGGTCGGGGCCGAGGGGCGAGGAAAAGGGACGGCCGCACAGCGAGCAGAGGGGACCTTCGATAAGAGGCATGGCGGCGAAGCAGCGGCCACAGAGAACGGCGCCGCGGCGACCCGTCCCCTCCCGCCCCGACAGGGGACGGGCGCAGAGCGGACAGAGCCTCGGCAAGAGGATGTCGGCAAGCCCCTCGAACACTCCCTCCACGACCCTGCGCGGCAACGGCCCGACCTCCGGTTCTGACAGCGCCACAGAGGACCCCCCCGCAGCTTCCGCCGACTGATTATAGCGTTCCCCGGGGCAATCAATCAAGGCCTCCCTATAATATTTGAAAGAACATGGACTTGTGTATTATAATGATTTTTCGAGGGCCTGAGGAGCCGTTCTCTCCTCTCTTGACCGGCGGGACCGCGGGCGAGACGGGCCGTCCTTTGTCGATGTTCGAAAGCTCCCGCATAGACAGCATACTCGTAAGGGCGCCCAACTGGATAGGCGACGCCGTAATGAGTCTCCCGGCAGTCGGCGCCATCGGCGGCCTTTTTCCGGGAGCCGCATTGGCGGTGCTCGCCAAGCCCTGGGTAAGGGACGTCTACGGCGGGGACGACGCGGCCGCGACCGAGGTGCTGACCTATGAGGCCCCGGGCCGTCACGGCGGAGCCGGCGGTCTGGTGCGCCTGGCGGCCGAGCTTCGCGCAAGGCGCTTCGATCTCGCCGTGCTCCTGCAGAACGCCTTCGAGGCGGCCCTCATCGCCGCGGCGGCCGGCATACCGCAGCGCGTGGGCTTTGACGTCCAGCTCAGGGGGCCGCTGCTTACTACACCCGTAAGGCTCACGCGCGAGCTGCTCGACGGCCACCACGTCGATTACTACATGGCCGTGGCCGAGGCCCTCGGCGCGGCGCGTCCCGAGCGCCCGCGGCCGGTCATAAGGCTGGGAGCCGACGAGCTCGACAGGGCGGACCGCATCCTTTCGAGGGAGGGGATCGACGCCTCCGTCCCCTTTGTGGCCATGGCGCCGGGGGCGAGCTACGGGCCCGCCAAGCGGTGGCACCCCTTGCGCTTTGCCCGGGCGGCCACGGCCCTCGGCCGCAGCCTCGGCGCGCCGGTCGTCGTCTTCGGCGGTCCCGGCGACATGGATACGGCCCGCAAGGTCGAGGAAGGGACGGGAACGACGGTCTTCAACCTCGCGGGCCGCCTGCAGTTGCGCGAGTTCATGGCCGTTGCCGCAAGGAGCGCCCTCTTTCTGACCAACGACTCCGGCCCCATGCACATAGCGGCGGCGCTGGGCGTGCCGACGGTGGCCGTCTTCGGCTCGACGGACCCGAAACGGACCGGCCCGCTGGGAGCGCACACCGCGGTGGTCTCCTCTCCGCCGCCCTGCAGCCCCTGCTTTGAGAGGACCTGCCGTTACGGCCACTACGACTGCCTCGACGCCGTATCGACGGAGTCGGTCGTCGAGGCGGCCCTGGGGCTTGCGGAACGGGCCGCCGGGCGGCGAAGGTAATTAGACCGTGAAGAAGGAATCGAAGCGGCGGGCCGCCGTCTTCCTCGACCGCGACGGCACCATAAACGTCGACGACGGCTACATAGGCGACCCCGACGACATAGTGCTCATAGACGGCGCGGCCGAGGCGGTGCGGATGCTGGGCGAAGCCGGACTGCCGGTTGTGGTCGTGACCAACCAGTCGGGCATAGGCAGGGGCTACTACGACGAAGACGCACTGCGCAGGGTCAACGAGCGGGTGGCGCGGCTGCTGGAGGCCGGGGGCGGACGCGTCGAGGGCTTCTACCACTGTCCGCACCCGCCGGAAGCGGGCTGCCGGTGCCGAAAGCCCGCCACCGGCCTCGTAGAGCGGGCCGCGGCCGAACTCGCCATCGACCCGGCGGCGTCCTACGTGGTGGGCGACAAGGTCTCGGACATGGAGCTTGCCCGCCGGGTTTCGGCCAGGGCCGTGCTCGTGCTCACCGGTTTCGGCGCGAAGGCGCAGGAAGAGCTACGCTTCGAGCCCCACCACACGGCGGCCGACCTGCTGGAGGCGGCCCGCTGGATAACGGCCGACTTCAAAGGCGGGAGGGATCGGCCCTCTCACTGATGAAGGTACTGATTGTAAAGCTTTCGTCTCTCGGCGACGTGGTACACACGCTGCCCGCCCTGGGGCTTCTTCGCAGCCGCCTCGGACCGTCGGCGCGCATCGATTGGCTCGTCGAGGAAGGGGCGGCGGGGATCGTCGAGGGCCATCCCCTGGTGGACGAGGTCCTGGTGGTGAAAAACCGCGGCTGGCTGCGCGAGCCGGCGGCGACGCTGGCCGTTGCGGGGCGGCTGAGGGAGCGCCGCTACGACGTGGTCGTCGATTTCCAGGGGCTCGCCAAGAGCGCCGTCTGGGTCGCCCTCTCCGGAGCCACACGCCGCATAGGGTTCGCAAAGGCGAGGGAGCTGAGCCACCTCGCGCTCACCGAAAGGCTCGGCGGCCTCGACAGCGACATGCACGCCGTGGACCGCTACCTGAGGCTCGCCGCCATGGTGAGTCCGGCCGACGGAGAGCTCCGGGCGCGTTTTCCGCTCGAGGTGGACAACGACGCCGCGGCGCGGGCGGCCGAGCTTCTCGAATCGTCGGGCCTTTCCGCGCAGACGCCGTTCATGGTCCTCATTCCAGGGGCGCGCTGGCCCACCAAGCTCTGGAGCGAGGAGCGCTTCGCCGAGGTGGCGAGGCGGGCGGCCGATGAGCTCGGCCTCGGCTCCGTAGTCGTCGGCGCGGCGGCCGACAGGCCGAAGGGGCGGGCCATCGTGGAAATGGCCGGCCGCAAGGGCGTTGCCGACCTGACGGGACGCACGACCCTCAAGGAGCTCGCCGCCCTCTGCGCCATGGCGCAGGCGGCGGTCTCCGTCGACTCGGGACCGATGCACGTGGCCGCCGCCGCGGAAACGGCGGTGGTCGCCCTTTTCGGCCCCACCTCGGCGAAACGCACCGGCCCCTACGGCGGCGGCCACGTGGTGGTGCGAAGCGGCGCGCACTGCAGCCCCTGCTTCAAAAAACACTGCGCCGATCCCTTCTGCATGAGGCGCATCGACGCGGAAGGTGTGATGGAGGCCGTAAGGACGGTGCTTCGAGGAAGGACGCTCGATGCCGGAGGCCGCGATTCGGCGCCTCGTCCCGCAGGTCCGGGACGAGGGGGATTTGAATAGAAAGGCTCCCTGCCGGCGCAGGAGAGAGGCGAGCGAAAGGTATGGGTGAGGAAGGCACAGAGGCGATGGGCGGGACCGGCGGCGTATCGGTCGTCATACCGGTCTACAACGAAGAGGAGAGCATACAGCCCCTCTACGAAGAGCTCACCGCCGTGCTTGCGACCCTGGGCAGGCCCTACGAGATCGTCTTCGTCGACGACGGCAGCCGCGATGCTTCGCTTGAGAGGCTCGAGGAGATACAGCGCCGCGACGGGCGCGTGGTGGTCGTCTCCCTGAGGCGCAACTTCGGGCAGACGGCGGCCATGGCCGCGGGCTTCGAGTACGCCAGGGGCGATATCATCGTCACCATGGACGCCGACCTCCAGAACGACCCGCGCGACATACCGGCGCTCCTTGAAAAGACGGACCGCTACGACGTGGTGAGCGGCTGGCGAAAACAGAGAAAGGACAGGTTCCTCACAAGGAGGCTGCCGTCTATTGCGGCCAACCGCCTCATATCCAAGGTGACGGGCGTAAAGCTCCACGACTACGGCTGCACGCTCAAGGCCTACCGAAGCGATGTGGTGAAGAACATCCGCCTCTACGGCGAGATGCACCGCTTCATCCCGGCCATCGCGACCTGGTACGGCGCCACGGTGACCGAGGTGGAGACCAACCACCGGCCGCGGCGTTTCGGCTCGTCCAAGTACGGGCTGTCGAGGACCGTGCGCGTGCTGCTCGACCTGCTGACCGTAAAGTTCCTCCAGAGCTTTTCAACACGGCCCATCCACGCCTTCGGCCCCGCCGGGCTTGTCCTCGCCTCGGCCGGCACGGCCATAGGCGTATACCTGAGCTTTCTCAAGATATTCCGCCACGAGGACATCGGCACGCGGCCGCTTCTGCTGCTCGCCATACTGCTGCTCATCCTGGGGGTGCAGATCATAGTGATGGGACTTCTCGGCGAAATGCTCGCCAGGACCTACCACGAGTCGCAGAATAAAAAGATATTCGTTGTGAGAAAGGTCCTGGGGAGAGGATGAAGAAGGCGCTGACCACACTCGTCAAGGTGGCCGTGAGCGGCACCATCATGTTCTTTCTGCTGCGCTCCGTTGACACCGGGAAGTTCTGGGAGATGCTGCGGGCCACGAGCCCGGCGGCCATAGCCGCCTCGGCGCTCATATACACGGGACTCCAGTGCGTGACCACCTACAGGTGGTCCGTCATCCTCGGAAAAGACATGACCGTACCGTACCCCAAACTCTTCTCCATATACTTCATCGGCATGTTCTTCAACAACTTCCTGCCCACGCTGGTGGGCGGCGACGTCATCAAGGGCTACTACCTCTACAAGCTCACGGGCCGCGGCGGCCCGGCCCTGGCCTCCATATTCATGGACCGCTACTCGGGCTTCACGGCCCTCATGTTCATAACCTTTCTCGCCCTCTTTCCGGGCTATCCCCTCATCAAGGGGACCGGTCTCGCCCTCTTCTTCGCGCTCCTTCTCGGCGGCTACGTGCTCGTAAGCCTCGTGCTCTGGACAGACAGGCTCCACGGCCGGGCCATGTCCGTCCTCGCGCGCATCCGCTTCTACGGCATAAACGAGAAGATCGACAAGTTTTACAGGGTCCTCATGAGCTACAGGAGCGAACGCGCCATACTGGCCAAGGTCTTCGCCTTCTCGCTCATCGTGCAGGGCGGGGTGATCATCGGCTACTACGTGCTCGCAAGGGGCATGGGCATGGAGGTGTCGCTGGCCCACTTCTTCCTCTACATACCGCTCACAACGGCGGCCTCCATGGTGCCCATATCGCTTGCGGGACTGGGCATAAGGGAAGGTGTCTTCGTCTTCCTCTTCACCAAGGCCGGGGCAAGCGTCGAGGAGGCCCTGGGACTCTCGCTTCTCTGGTTCGCCATCATGGTCGCCGTGAGCCTCATAGGCGGCATAGAGTATATTCGACTGGGCGCGGTAAAAGACGTAAAACTGGAAAACTGATCCCTCACATTGATTACCCTGGGGGAAACTTTCTGAAGAAAGTTTCCCCCAGACCCCCTTCAAAGACTTTCAATACGAGTTGGTTTCCCCCTGTTTTGCCTGGCGAAACAGGGGGAAACCAACTCGCATTAAAAGTTTTTGGAGGGAGTCTGAGGGAACCTTTTTTCAAAAAGGTTCCCTCATGGAAACGACGCAAGGAGGTGTTTTTGATGGAGGTGAAGGAGGAGCTTCTGAAGATACTGGTCTGTCCCAGGTGCAAGGGCGAGGTGGTTTTGAGCGAAGGGGACGGCGGGCTCGTGTGTCGTGTCTGCTCGCTCGTCTATCCCGTTAAGGACGGCATACCGGTCATGATCGAGGAGGAGGCGCGGCGTCTCGGCGGGGGCTGAGGGGGTAGCGGCCGGGATGATTGCGCGGGGAGGGGACCGGGAGATGGAGGGGCTTTCGGTTACCATAATAACGCTCAACGAGGAGGAGGATATCGGCGCCTGTCTCGACAGCGTGGCCTGGGCCGACGAGGTGATAGTATCCGATTCGGGCAGCACGGACCGCACCGTCGAGATCTGCCGCGAGCGGGGCGCGCGCGTGTGGCGGGACCGCTGGCTCGGCTACGGCGCGCAGAAGAACCTCTGCCAGTCGAGGGCCTCCCACCGCTGGATCCTCAACGTCGACGCCGACGAACGGGTGACCCCCGAGCTCAGGGAAGAGATAGCGGCCGTGCTCAGGGGCGACAGGGGCGGCTTCGACGGCTACTACATACCGCGCAGGAACTACTTCGGCCGCCGCTGGGTGCGCCGCTGCGGCTGGTATCCCGACCACACGCTGCGGCTCTACCGCAAGGACCGCGGCGCCTACGCCGAGGAGAACGCCCCCCACGAGTCGGTGGTCGTCGAGGGAAGGGCGGGATACCTCGACGGCGCCCTGGAGCACTACTCCTACAGCGACGTCTCCGACTACATCCGAAGGCTCGACCGCTACTCGACGGCCGCGGCCCGTGACCTCCACGGCCGCGGCAGAAGGGCGGGGCTTGTGGACCTCGCGCTCAGGCCGCCGCTCGCCTTCCTCAAGTCCTACGTGCTGCGCCTGGGCTTTCTCGAAGGGGCGCTGGGGCTCACGCTCGCAAGGCTCGCGGCCGCCTATACCCATGCCAAGTACGCAAAGCTGCTGGAGATGGAGAAGGGGGGGCTGTGAGGGAGAGGGAGGGCGCAAGGGGCGAGGCGGGCGGAAAGAGGCGGGCGCGGGAGGAGTTCGGCGGCGTAAGGGCCGTGCTGGTCATGAAGTTCCGCCACATAGGCGACGTGCTCCTCACGGTGCCCACGCTTCGGGCCCTGCGCGAGAACTTTCCCGGCGCCCGGATAAGCGTCCTCGTAAACGCCGGCACCGAGGCGGTGCTCGCTGGCAACCCCCTGATCGACGAGGTCCTGGTCTACGAGAGGTCCGTAAAGGAGAAGGGGCCCGTGGGGCGGCTGCGCGGCGAGCTGGGGCTGCTCGGCGAGCTTCGGCGCAGGCGCTTCGACATGGCCGTGGACCTCACCGGCGGTGATCGGCCGGCGCTTCTCGGCCTCCTCTGCGGCGCGCGCTACCGTCTCGGCGCCGACCCCCGGGGCGGAGGCTTCGCCGGAAAACGCTTCCTCTATACTCACCTGGCCCCCTACGCCGGAGCCATGACCCACACGGTGCTGCGCGACCTGTCGGTCGTGCGGAGCTTCGGCCTCTCCACGGCCGACCTCTCGGTCTCCATCCATCCCTCGAGGGCCGACGAAGAGGCCGTGGAGGGGCTTTTGAAGGAGGGGGGAGTGGCCCCGGACGAGCCCTTCGTCCACGTCCACCCCACGTCGCGCTGGTTCTTTAAGTGTTGGACAAACAAGGGGATGGCTGATATAATGGACAGACTTCAGCGCGCCGGAGTCAGGGCCGTCGTGACGGCGGCCCCTGACGCGACGGAACTCTCCATGGTGCGCTCCATAAAGGAGCAGATGGGGACGCGGCCCGTGGACCTCTCGGGCAGGCTCAGCCTCAGGCAGCTCGCCGGCTTAAGCAGGCGGGCCGTTGTTTTTTTCGGGGTCGACACGGCGCCCATGCACATGGCCGCGGCCGCGGGAACGCCGGTGGTGGCGCTCTTCGGTCCCAGCGGCGCTTTCGACTGGGGGCCCTGGGACGGCGGCAAGGCCTCGGAGCTCGCGGCTTCCCCGGGCGCGGCCTTTACCACGCCATACGGCTCAAGGAGCGGCAATCAAGGCTTCGGGCCCCACAGGGTGGTGCAGAAGCCCTGGGAATGCGTGCCCTGCGGCCGGGAGGGCTGCGAGCGCAGCGGCCGAAGCGAGTGTCTCGAAGGACTGACCGCCGACGAGGTCTGGCCTGTGCTCGAAGAGAGGGTCGAGGCTGCGCTTAGACGGCTGTGAGGGGAGGGCCGCCGCCGTACCGGCCGCGGCCCTTCGATATTCTCGGATGGCCAAGCTGCACCACAGGCTCATAAGGCGCGTCTTCTCGGCCCTTGCGCGACGCGACGGACCGGCGCCGCCCTTCGACGCCAGGCGGGCAAGGCGGCTTCTCGTGGTGAACACCACGGCCGTCGGCGACACCCTCATCTCCACGCCGGCCCTGCGGGCCCTGAAAAAGGGTTTCGACGGCGCATCGCTCACGGTCCTTGCAAGCGCGGCGGCGGCGGCGGTGCTCGGCGCCAACCCCTACGTGGACTCCATCATAGTCCATCCGGGCCGGGTGAACCTCCGGTACCTGGCCGCTGTGCCGGGGCTCGTGCGCAGGCTCAGGCGCGGCCGCTTCGACCTCGTCGTCGTGCTCCACGGAAACGACCCCGACACCGGTCCCCTCGTCTATCTTACCGGCGCGCCATGGAGGCTGGGACCGGCGCAACAGGAGTTTTCCTTTCTCTACACCATGCACATGGGCGAAAAAGGAGCCCATGTGCACGAGGTGGACTGGCGGCTCGACTCGCTGGGGGCCCTGGGTATCGCCCCGGACGGACGGGGCCTCGATCTCTTTCTCACGGCGGAGGACCGCGCAACGGCCCGCGCCTTCCTCGATGAGAGGGGCATCGCGCCGCGCCGCTTCGTGGCCGTCCACCCCTTCGGCACCAGGGCCAACAGGTGGTGGCCCGAAGAGCGGGTTGTGGAATTCTGTTCGCTCCTGGAGCCGGAGCTCGGCCTCGTTCCGGTCATAATAGGGGGCGAGGCCGAACGGTGCGCGGCGGAAAGGATGGCCGCCCGAAGCGGCGCGCACTGCGCGGCCGGACGGCTTCGGCTGAGGGCCTCGGCGGCGCTTCTCTCCGAGGCCGCGGCCCTCGTGACCACCGACAGCGGCCCCATGCACATGGCCCAGGCCGTGGGCACCCCCACGGTGGCGCTCTTCGGCGCGGCCGGTGCGGAGCGCACGGGTCCCGTAAACCCGGACGACAGGATCGTGCGCCGCGACGAGCTGCCGTGCGTGCCCTGCCACCGCAAGGAATGCCGCATGGAGCGGCTGCTCTGCATGGAGGCCATCGGGGCCCGCGAGGTGATCGACACCCTGACGGCGCGGCTTCGGACCGCCTCCGGCGCCCGTGAAAGGGCCGGCAGGGGCGCGCCGTGAGGATACTCGTGGCATCGAGCGACTTCCCGCTCCGTGACGGAGGAGTGGCCACCGTGGCCTTCGAGGTGGCCCGCGCCCTCGACGCACTGGGCCACGACGTGACCGTCCTCGCGCCGACACAGGAGCACGGCGACGGAGAGTTCGACGCCGCGCTGCCCTTCAGGGTGATAAGGACCCGCAACGTAAAGGACCACTACGCCAAGCTCCTCTACCAGCGCCTCGTCGTGAAGAGGCTCGCGGGCCGTGAACACTTCGACTGGGTGGCGGCCCAGACGTGGTACCCCTTCGGCGCGGCCGCCGCCGGGGTCATGGGGGGTATGGCGAAAAGACCGGTCCTCACGGTGACGGTCCACGGCAACGAGATACTCAACCCCCGCTTCCGCAGCCCCTTCTGGCGCAGGCGGATGAAAAGGACCTTCGAGACCGCCGACGCCATCTTCTGCGTAAGCTCGGCCACGGCCCGAAAGCTCCATGAGGTCACAGATGGGCTCTGCCGCGTGGAGGAGAAGGTCCGCATCGTGGGCAACGGCGTGGATATCGAAACCTTCAAGCCTGCGCCGCCGAAAGAGGAACTCCTGCGCCGCTACGGCCTGGAAGGCAGGCCGGTGCTCCTCACCCTTGCAAGGCTCGTGGAGCGCAAGGGCCAGGACACGGTCATAAGGGCGCTGCCGGCGATCAAAAAGGCCGTTCCCGGCGTCAGGTACCTCATATGCGGCAAGGGCGACTACGAGGGGGAGCTCAAAAAACTCGCCGCCGAGACTGGGGTGGCCGGTGACGTCGTCTTTGCGGGCTTCGTTCCCAACGAGCAGCGTCCCGACCACTACAACCTCTGCGACGTCTACGTCATGGCGAGCCGCGAGATCGAGCGCCGCGGCGACGTCGAGGGCTTCGGCATAACCTATCTCGAGGCCGGCGCCTGCGCAAAGCCGGTCGTGGCCGGCCGCTCGGGCGGCACGGCCGACGCCGTCGTCGACGGCGAGACCGGACTGCTGGCGGACCCCGAGGACCCGGCAGACGTGGCCGACAAGTGCATAAGGCTGCTCGGGGACCGCGCGACCGCCCGGGCCATGGGCGGGAAGGCCAGGGAGACGGCGGCCGGGAGATACCGGTGGGCGGAGATATGTGAAACCATGGCCGCCGCGGCGGCGGAACACGCCGCCGGCCCGAGCAGACCGTGATCTATTCGTCGCTCAAGCGATTCCTCAACGGATGTCAAAAGACAAGATGGAAACCGGCATAGTCCGGCAGTGGCTGGACAGAAGCGGCCATGCCAGGATCATAGGCTTCATCCTCGCAGCCGCCGCCGTCATCAAGCTGCCCCTTCTCGCCCTCAACTGGGGACTGGTCGAAAAGGACGGGATCCATTACGTGGCCATAGCCAAGCGCTTTGCCGCAATGGATATCGTCGGCGCCCTCTCTCTGTCGGCCGAGTCGTACCTTCCCTTCTATCCTCTGCTCATCGCCCTCTTTCACGGACTGGGGGTGAGCTGGGCGACGTCGGCCATCATGGTCTCTTTCGTATGCGGCGTGCTCGCCGTCGTCCCCTTCTACTTTCTTGTAAACAGGCTCTTCGATGTGAAGTTCGCAGCCGTCGCCTCCCTCTTCTTTGCCATGTCGCCGGAGATCAACTTCGTGTCAACGGCCATAGGGAGCGACAGCGCCTTCCTGCTGCTCTTTGTCCTGGCCGTCTGGGTCCTGTGGCTCGCCCACGAAAAGGGCAGCCTCTGGTATCTCGTGGGGTTCGCCGTCGCCGCGCTCCTTGCCGCCTCTACGAGAAACGCGGGCATCGTCCTCTTTCCCCTCTGCCTCTTCTGGGTGTACCGTTCGTACAGGCACGACAGGAAAAAACTCGTAACCTTCATCGCCATAGCCGGGGGACTGGCGGCCGTTACGGTGGCGCTGCTTCAACTGTACAGCTCGTACACCGGACGCCTGCCGCTCAAGGTGCTCAACGTGCTCGACGTGCTGGGCGACCTCTCCTTCGTAAAGGGAGGCGTGGTGGTCGAGGAGCTCAAGCTCGCCGAAGACAAGATATACGGCGGCAGGTATTACGACTTCTTCGAGATGGCCACCCACTACATACATGTCATATACCTCATCGGGACGCTGGAGATGCTCATCAAGGCGTGCGGATACGCCATATCCCCTTTCGTGGCCGCAGGGCTCTTTGCCGGGGAGCGGGCCGGCAAAGGCTGCGAGCGCTCCTACCTGCTCACCATAGCGGTGCTCTTCGTGCTCACCACCTATGTCTTCATGTTGAAGAACTACTTCGCCGAGACCCGCTATCTGCTGCCCGCGGCGCTGGCCCTCCTTCCCTTCGGCGGCCCCGGGTACCAGAGGGTCGAGGAGTACCTGAAAAAGAGGTTCTCTCTGAGCGAAGCCGCCATAGCCTCCATGGTGGCGCTCCTCGTGCTCGGCGCCGCGGTCTACAAAATCAACTCCAAGAGAAAGGACTACTCCACATACGGGAACCAGATCGAGGCGATAAGGTGGGTGAGGGAGAACGTCCAGGCCGCCGCGGCCATAGCCACAAACGCCCCGGCCATCCCCTTCAGCGCCGAAAGGTCCTATGTGAAGGTGGACTGTTCCGACCTCGATGAGTGCATGGAGGAGGCCGCCGGCAAAGGCACCCGCATCGACTACTTCATATACAAGACGCCTGAAGGTGAAAAGCTTGCGGCAACACCGTCCTATGCGGTAAGGAAGGTCTTTCTCCGGGGGCGCTCCGAGATATACGTCCTCGAGGTCGCCGCACAAGGGGCGACCTCGCGGCAGGGAAGCTCCGATCAAGGAAGCTCTGATTAATCATCCTGGGGGAAACGCGGGCCTGTGGCCCTTCTTCAGAAAGTTTCCCCCAGGCGCAGTAAATCAGGGCTCAGGCATTGTGGAAGGCGGCCAATGGAAGGGTTGAATAAGATCCTGCTCGTCAGAAAGGACAACATAGGCGACCTCGTCTGCACCACGCCGGCGCTGCGGGCCCTGCGGCGCCGTTATCCGCGGGCCCGCATCGGCCTTCTCACAAACTCCTACGCGGCCCCGGTGGTGGAGGGCAACCCCGACGTCGACGATCTCTACGTATACACCAAGGAGAAGCACTCCGGCCGCGGCAGGCTCGCAGCGCTCACGGCCAACGCCGCCGTCATGATGCGCATAAGGCGGGCCCGCTACGACGTGGCCCTGGGCTGCGGCTCCTGGTCGCCGAGCCTTGCCCGCTACGTGCTCCTCACGGGCGCGCCGGTGCGCATAGGCTACCGCCGGGGTGGAGGGGGGAGGCTCTGCTACACGACGAGGCTCGCCGAGCCGCAAGAGCCCCTCCACGAAGTCGAAAAGACCTTCCGCCTGCTCGCCCCCCTGGGCATCGAAGGCGAGCCCGGTCCCATGGTCCTCGCTGCCGACGAGGAAGAGCGCCGCCGCTGCGCATCGTTTCTAACGGCCCGCGGCAGGCGAGGGTCGAGGCCGCTTTTCGCCGTATCCATAAGCGCGCGCATCGACCGCAACAGGTGGCCCATAGAGAAGTTCGCCACCCTCATCGAAGAGATCGCCGAAAAGGGGCTTGCCGACGTGATGGTTCTCTGGGCGCCGGGCCGAAGCGACGACCCCCGCTTCCCGGGCGACGACGAGAAGGCGCAGCGGCTGGTCGCCCTCTGCGGCCCGCCGGTCTTCGCCCTCCCCACGCCGACGCTCAAGTCGCTCGCCGCGGCGCTCTCGCTCTCCGACCTCGTCGTAACCCTCGACACGGGCTCGCTCCACATGGCCGCGGCCCTCGGCAAACCGGTTGCGGCGCTCATGACGCGGGCCAAGTCGCTCGCCTGGCGGCCGTGGAAGACCAGGGCCGCCGTTGTCGCCGCCCCGGAGAGCGTGGAGACCATAACCGTCGAAGAGGTCATGGAGGCCGTCACCGGGCTCGCCGAAGAAGCCTTCGAGGGGTCCGCCGTGGAAACCGGGCCGTGAAGATAGGGCTTGTGCGCAGGAGGTATACGCCCTACGGCGGTGCCGAGGTCTTTCTCGACAGGTTCATCGACGGGCTCATCGGCCGGGGCCACTCGGTGGCGCTCTTCGCCTCGCGGTGGGAGGAGCGCGAGGGCGTGGAGTTTCACGGGGTCCCGGAGTGGGGGCCTTCCTTCATGAGGCCCCTGGTCTTCGCCGTCAACGCATCGAGGGCCGCGGCGGCGGCGCGCTGCGACGTGGTGCTGGGCCTTGAGAGGACCTGGTGCCACCATGTCTACAGGGCGGGCGACGGATGCCACCGCGAGTGGCTCGAACGGAGAAAGAGGTTCCTCGGCCCGGCAAGGCGCCTTCTCCTTGCGCTCAACCCGCTACACCGCGTGCTCCTCTACATCGAGAGACGGCTCTTCACGGCCCCCGACCTCAGGCTCGTCGTCGCCAACTCGCAGCGCGTAAGGCGGGAGATCGCGGCGCATTATGGTTTGCCGCCGGAGCGCATCCGTGTTATATATAACGGGATCGCGCCGCCGGAGCCGGGCGCGCACAGGCGCGCGCAGGCCCGAAGGGCCGTGCGCAGCGGGCTCGGCATCGCCGAAGACGACGTGGTCGTCCTCTTCGTGGGCTCCGGCTTCGAGCGCAAGGGCCTAGGCTTTCTCATCGAAGCCCTTGCGCTCCTTTGCGGGGACCGTGAGAACCCGGGAGCGCGGCACGTAAGGCTTGTGGTCGTGGGCAAGGGCGGGACCCGACGCTACCGCCGCCTCGCCCGCCGCCTCGGCGTGGAGGGGCGGATCCGCTTTGCGGGACCGCAGCGCGCAACCCCCGACTACTACCTGGCCGCCGACGTATTCGCCCTCCCGACCATATACGAGCCCTTCAGCAACGCCTGCCTCGAGGCCATGGCGCTGGGGCTCCCGGTCGTGACCACCAGGGCAAACGGTGTCGCCGAGATAATGACCGACGGCGTGGAAGGCGCCATTGTCGACGACCCGGCCGACGCGGCCGCCCTGGCCTCGGCCCTCTCGCGCTTTCTCGACGAAGGCGCAAGGGCCGAGGCCGGACGGCGCGCCGCACATACCGCCTCGGCCTACACCATGGAGCGCACGGTCGACGAATTTCTCAAGGAGCTCGAAAGGGTCGCATGCGCAGATACCTGAGCGTCAGGAAGGGACGCGCCCTCATCGACGGCTTTGCCGGAGCGCGGGTGCTCATCATAGGCGACCTCATAATGGACCACTTCATATGGGGCACGGTGCGCCGCATCTCGCCCGAGGCGCCGGTGCCGGTCGTGGACGTCACCTCCGAGAGCATCCTGCTCGGCGGATGCGCCAACGTGGTCAACAACATCCACAGCCTCGGCGGACGCTGTCTCGTAACGGGCGTCATAGGCCGCGACGACGACGGAAAGAGGCTCGTAAAGGCCCTGCGCGAGCGCTCCATACCGACCGACGGCATCTTCGTCGACGCAGGACGCCCCACGACCATCAAGACCCGCGTCATAGCACACAACCAGCAGGTCGTGCGCTTCGACAGGGAGAACAAGAAAAAGATAAGCGAGGGCACCTGCCGGAAGGTCCTCGCCTACGTCAAAAAGACCATGAAAGAGGTGGACGTGGTCGTCATCTCCGACTACTCCAAGGGACTGGTAAGCGCCGGGCTCGTCGAGGAGGTGACGGCCCTCGCACGGGACGCCGGCAAGATCGTGGCCGTCGACCCCAAGGTGGAGCACTTCGACTACTACAGGGGCGTCACCCTCGTAACGCCCAACAACGACGAGGCCTCCAGGGCCTCGGCCGTCGAGATAGAGGACGAGGAGAGCCTGCTGCGGGCGGGGACGCGGCTGCGCGAGCGGCTCGGCTGCCGGGCCGTGCTCATAACGCGCGGCGAGCACGGCATGAGCCTCTTTGACGGCGATGACGTAACCCACATCCCCACCGTCGCCAAGGAGGTCTACGACGTGAGCGGCGCGGGCGACACGGTCATAGGCGTCATGGCCCTTGCCCTGGCCGCAGGGGCCGCCATGAAGGAGGCGGCCGTGCTCGCCAACTTCGCGGCCGGTGTGGTGGTGGGAAAGGTCGGCACCGCCACGGTGAGCCCCGACGAGCTCGCGGCGGCGCTGGGGGCGGAGTTCCGCAGGAGACGGCGCTGAAGAGGAGGCATCAGGCCGTGCGTCCCGGCGAGCCCGAAGAGGTGAACCTCGTCATGAGTGTTATCACAGGCGAACGCCGCCTCTTCGCCGAGGTCTTCGCAGGCCTCGCAGGGCGCTTCGGACCCATCGAGATGATGAGCCCCCTCTTCTCCTTCGATCATACGGACTACTACAGGGAGGAGTTCGGCGAAGGACTGCTGCGAAGGTTCATAAGCTTCGAGAGACCCGTCCCGCCCGACGAGCTGGCCGATCTCAAGCTCTTTACAAACGGCGTGGAAGAGACGTACAGACGGGACGACGGCAGGCGCAGGGTCAACATCGACCCCGGCTACCTCACCCTCGAACGCCTCGTGCTCGCCTCGTGCAAGAATTTTACGCACAGGATATACCTGGGCCGCGGCGTCTACGCCGACCTGACCCTCGTTTACCGCGACGGCGAATTCAGGGCCCTCGAATGGACCTTCCCCGACTATATCGACCAGAGGGCCTTCGGCTTCCTCCACGGCGTGAGAAGACGCTACGCAAGAAAGATAGGCCGAGGCCTGTAACCGGGGGAGACTTTATACTGCCCGCGCCGGCTGCCACTGGGGGCTGTACCGGGGAGTCCGGGCCGCAAAGGCGTAACAACCCCGCCTGGCGCGGGCCGGACTCCCCGCTACAGCCGAAGATACGAATAACATACGATGGGGCGAGGGGGAGAAACGTGGGCCTGTGGCCCTCGGGCCTGTGGCCCTTCTACAGAAAGTTTCCCCCAGGGCAATTAATCAGAGTTTCCCTGCGGTCCGCGGAGGTTCGGACCGCAAAGGCGTAAAAAACCCCGCCTGGCGCGGTCCGAACCTCCGCGGACCGCCCCCAGCGGGCGGGGGGGACGTACGAACGGCATACCATGCAAGCCCTGACTCCTTCGAAAAAGGGAGCCCTGTGAGGGCGCGGAAAAACTCGAAAGCTTCCCGCGGGGAGGAAACATGCTCAAGAGTATGACCGGATACGGCAGGGCCGGGTTCACCCTCGACGGCGAGGGTTACGTGGTGGAGGTGAAGACACTCAATCACCGCTACCTGGACCTGAAGGCGAGGCTGCCCGAGCGGTTTTTCCCGCTCGAAAGCCGGGTGCGCGAGGAGGTGAAGCGCCGCTTCTCGCGCGGTCACGTAACGATCCAGGTGCGGCCCTCCCAGGGCGCAGGCGCCGCCTTCTCGCTCAACATGCCCCTTGTGAGGGCCTACCTCGAGGCCGCCGACAGGCTGCGCGACGAGCTCGGCATCGACGGGGCCGTGGACGTGCCCTTTCTGCTCAGGATAAAGGAGGTGCTCGGCGCAGGCGAAGAGGGGGACAGCGAGCGCGACTGGCGGGTCTTCTCCGAGGGGCTGGGCCGCGCCCTCGACGAGGTCGACGCCTGGCGCAGGCGCGAGGGCGGCGACCTGGCCGTCCACATCGGCGCCGGCATCAAACGGCTCGACGCCCTCATGAAGGAGATCGAGAGGCTCGCCCCCGAGAGTTTCGAGGCCCACAGAAAACGCCTCTCCGACGAGCTCGCAAGGCTTGTGGGGGAAAACGTGGACGAGACGAGGCTCATACAGGAGGCGGCGCTCCTTGCCCAGAAGGCGGCCGTGGACGAGGAGATCGCCCGCTACAGGAGCCACCTGAACCAGTTCTCGCGCTACATGGATAGCGACGAGCCCGTGGGAAAACGCCTCGACTTCCTCTGCCAGGAGATATTGCGCGAGGCCAACACCATTGCCTCCAAGTCCCCGGACGTGAGGATCGTCCAGGCCGTGGTGGAGATAAAGAGCGAGCTCGAAAAACTGCGCGAACAGGTCCAGAATATCGAGTGAGCCCCTTCAAGGGATCTTGCGGGTGACGTTTTTTCATTTGGCAAAGGGGCCGCTAAAATGTTACCTTTATAATCAAGGGAGCGGCAGGGCCGCAGGCGATACGGGGGGCCGGCGCCTCATGGGGCCGCCGGCCCTCCGCTTGTCGCCTGAGCCGCCGGGCGGCCCCAATGCGGTGGCGGTAGAGGGCCGCCGGGGAAGAGGTTGAAGAAGCGAGGCATACCCTTCATAGTGTCGGCGCCCTCGGGCACGGGCAAGACGACGCTGTGCCGCATGGCCGTGGAGCGTTTCGGCGACCTGCGCGAATCGATATCCTATACGACCAGGCCGCCGCGGGAAGGCGAGGTCGACGGCATCGACTACCGCTTCGTCGATGCCGCGGTCTTCGACGAAATGGTGCGCACCGATCGGTTCGTCGAGTACGCCGAAGTGCACGGCAACCGCTACGGCACCTCGGCCCGCGACCTCGCGGCCCTGCTCGACTCGGGCGAGGACGTCATACTCGATATCGACGTCCAGGGCGCCGAAAAGGTGCGGCGCTCCGTCGAGGGGGGCGTGTACATCTTCATCCTTCCGCCCTCGCTCGAAACCTGCGAGGCGAGGCTTCGCGCCCGAGGCAAGGACAGCGACGAAACCATACGCCGCCGCCTTCTTCAGGCGCGCCACGAGATCGGGTGCGCGGCCCTCTACGACTACATCATCATAAATGACAGGCTCGAAGAGGCCTTCACGAAGCTGAGCTCCATCATCGTCGCCGAGCGTTCGAGGGCGTCGAGGATGGCCGACCGGGTCCGCGCTCTCTTCGGTGAAGGGGACCCTCCGGGCCCTGAGGCCGCGGTCGCAACAGTGCCGTCCCGGGGCCTGCAGGGCGGAGAGCCCGGCGATAACGACAAAGGAGGTTCCACAAGCTCATGGCGAGAGTAACCATCGAAGACTGTCTCGACAAGGTGCCCAGCCGCTTTGCGCTCGTCCACATGGCGGCACACAGGGCGCGTCAGCTCCTCAAGGGGGCCAGGCCCTTCGTCGACTCCGACAACAAGGCCGTCGTCACCTCCCTTCGTGAAATAGCCGCCGGTGCGGTGCTGGCCGCCATAGAGGGCGAGGAGACCGAGTCCCGGCCTTTGCCGCCCGAAGAAGCGGCCGAGACGAGCGGCGGCAGCGAAACCCCTTCCTGAGGCAGGCAAAGAAAAACAGGTTGGTCCGGGCGGGCGCGGCAGGGGCGTCGGGATTGCGGCGGGGGTGTTCTGCCGCTGGGATGCGGCAAGTTTCCGAAGGTTAGCGAGGCGATTGTTTTTTCTTTGCTTAGGAAGCTCTGATTTATTGCACTGAGGGAACCTTTTTGTAAAGGGTCATAGACCCACGGGTCACAGACCCCCGGTTCCCTCAGACTCCCTCCAAAAACTTTTAATGCGACCTGGTTTCCCCCTGTTTTGCCTGGCAAAACAGGGGGAAACCAGGTCGTATTGAAAGTCTTTGAAGGGGGTCTGGGGGAAACTTTCTACAGAAAGTTTCCCCCAGGGTCATTAATCAGAGTTTCCCTTACTTTCTTTTTTCAAAGCGGATCCGTCGCTGCGCAGGGTTATGTCGCCGCGCTCGGCGGTGATCAGCACGCGGGCCCCGGCCCTGCGCAGCCTCTCCACCACCTCTTTCGACGGATAGCCGCGCCTGTTGCCGCTGTCTATGGAAATGACGGCGTAGCGGGGTGAGACGGCCTTGATAAAGGCCTCCGAGCTTGCGTCTGCCGCGCCGTGGTGGCCCACCTTGAGAAGCTGCGCCCGCAGATCGACCCCCTTTTCGATGAGGTACCGCTCGGTCTCGAGGCCGCCGTCCCCCATGAGCAGTATGCGCACGCCGCCGTGACGCACCATGATGACCAGCGAGTTGGTGTTCCAGTCCCGCTTCTCTCCCCCGTAGCGCATGACGTGGAAGGTGACCTCGTCGAAGGAGATCTCCTCGCCGTCGGCCGGGACGCGGTAGCGGCCGGTCCTGAAGAGGTCGGCGAAGTAGCGGTACATGTCGCCCTCGCACCCCGGGGCCTTGAGCTCCACGCCGTTGTCAAAGCGCAGGGCCTCCTCGATGAAGGGCGCGAGGTGGAAGACGCCGCCCATGTGGTCCGGGTGGTGGTGGGTTATGAAGACGGCGTCGAGGCTGTCGATCGAGCGGCGGCGCAGGGCTTGGGCCACGGAGCGGCCCGTGACGAGGTTGCCCGTGTCGACGAGGACCTTTTTTCCGCCCGGCGTCTCGACGAGCACGGCCTCGCCCTCGCCCACGTCGAGAAAGGTTATGACCGCCTCTCCCGCAATGGCGCCGGCGGGCGAGAGGAGCGCAAGAAGGATGATCAGCGCCGAAAGAGCAGCAGTCCCGCCCACAGTCCCATTCCTCCGGCCACGGCATTTATGAAGACGTCGCGCAGGTCGCCCACACGCATGGGCAGCAGGTGTTGGATGAATTCGTCCGTCGCCCCCACGAACGTCACGAAGATGAAGGCAGCCACTGCGGCCCCAAGCCCCCTGCCCGCGGCCTTGAGCGCAAGCAGCCCCAGAAGGCCGTATTCTATGAAGTGGACCCGCTCCTGCGGCAGGTCGAGCGCGAACCACGCCGCGCCGAGGACCGCCGCCGCCGCGGCCGCAAAGGCGGCGGCCCTGAGGATCCCCGCGGTCCTTGCCACCGCAAGGGCCGCAAGGACCGCGCAGACCAGGAGCGCCGCGTCGACGCCGAGGGCCACTCCGTCCCTGCCCGCCAGGACCTCGGCTCGGCGCAGAAGCGGCTCCATGAGCGGCAGCGTCAGGTATATGACGACAACGTAGGTGGCGATGAAAAGGCGCAGCCCCATGGTCCTTATCCCCGCCGCTCTTCACCCGATTCGGCGCCCCCGAGGTAGTGGGCCGAGAGGGCGAGGACAACGCCCACGGTGATGGCCGAGTCCGCCACGTTGAAGGCCGGCCAGTGGTAGGGGCCCGCGTGGAAGTCGAGAAAGTCGACGACCTCGCCGAAACGGAGCCTGTCGATGAGGTTGCCCACGGCGCCGCCGGCGACGAGGGAGAGGGCCGCCACGGTGAGCCGGTCCGTGGCGCTTCGCAGAAGAAAGGCTATGACCACCAGGGCCGCCGCGGTGACGGCCACGAGAAAGACCGTGCGGACCATGCCTCCGTCGCTCAAGATGCTGAAGGCGGCGCCGGGGTTGCGCACGTGGACGAGGTTGAAGAAGCCGGGAACGACCTCGACGACGTCGTGGAGCGCAAGCCGTGAGATGACGAGAAGCTTCACGAGCTGATCGACGACCACGACGGCGCAGGCCGTGACGGAGACGACGAGGCGCCTGTCCATAACTTCCCGCCCGGGGCTCAGCGCAGCGCCGCGGCGCAGCGCCCGCATACGGACGGATGGTCGGCGTCGGAGCCGACGGTGGGACTGTAGTGCCAGCACCTCTCGCACTTTGCGCCCCCGGCCCTCGATACGCTCACGCGAAGCCCCTCGATCTCGGACGACTCGAAGAGCACCGCCCCCTCGGCCGGGGCGACCCGCCCGGCCTCCACGGCGGAGACGACGAGGATCTCCTTGAGCGCCGCCCTCTCGGCGGCCACGACTCCCCGAAGCCTCTCCGGCGCCTCGATGGTCACCGAAGCGTCGAGGGGGTGGCCGATGAGCTTTTCGCGCCTGGCCGCCTCCAGGGCCCTGGCGGCCTCGGCCTTTATCTCCAGTATGGTCTTCCACTTCCGGCTCAGCCCTTCGTCGACCCACCGCTCGTTCACCTCGGGCAGGGAGGCGAGATGGACGCTTTCCACGTCGCGGCCCTTCATGTGCCGCCAGGCCTCGTCGGAGGTGAAGACCAGAACGGGCGCCACGAGACGCACCAGGTGGTCGAGCACGTGGTGGATCGTCGTCTGGGCCGCCCGGCGCCGCCGCGAGTCGCCGCGCTCGGTGTAGAGCCTGTCCTTTAGAGCGTCGAGGTAGAAGGCGCTCAGGTCGACGGCGCAGAAGTTGTGGACCGAGTGGTATATGGTGTGGAACTCGAAGCCCTCGTAGGCGGCGCGCACCCGGGCCGTAAGGCCCATGAGCCTGTGGAGCGTGAGCCTGTCGAGCTCCTCGAGCTCCCCGTACTCCACCGTGTGAGCGGCCGGGTCGAAGTCGTAGAGGTTTCCCAGTATGAACCTGAAGGTGTTTCGTATGCGCCTGTAGGCCTCGGACAGGCGCTTCAATATCTCCTCGGAGATGCGTATGTCCTCGCGGTAGTCCTCGCTCGCGGCCCACAGCCGCAGGACCTCGGCGCCGTAACGCTTTATCACCTCTCCGGGCGAGATGACGTTGCCCTGCGACTTGCTCATCTTCCTGCCCTGGCTGTCGACGACGAAGCCGTGGGTGAGAACGGCCCTGTAGGGCGGCGCGCCGCGGGTGGCGAGCGAGGCGAGAAGGGCCGAGTGGAACCAGCCGCGGTGCTGATCGCTTCCCTCCAGGTAGAGGTCCGCCGGGAATGCGAGCTCGTCGCGGCCCTCGAGCACGGCGGCGAAGCTCACGCCCGAGTCGAACCAGACGTCGAGGATGTCTTCTTCCTTGTCGAATTCCCGGCCCGAGCACCGGGGACACGTGACGGCGCCGCCTGTAATCTCGTCGAGCTCGCCCTCGAACCACAGGTCGGCGCCGTGGCGCTCGAAGAGGACGGCGAGCCGCTCGAGGAGCCCCTTGTCGAGGAAGGCGTGGCCGCAGCCGCGGCAGCGCAGCGCCGGTATGGGCACGCCCCAGGCCCTTTGGCGCGACAGGCACCAGTCGGGCCGGTTCTCTATCATCTTGTAGATGCGCTCCCTGCCCCACTCCGGTATCCAGCGCACCTTCTCCCTTACGGCCTCGAGGGCGAGCCGGCGCAGCGTGCGCCCGCCGGGAAGCGGCTCGTCCATGGAGGCGAACCACTGCTCGGTCGCGCGGAATATGATCGGGCTCTTGCAGCGCCAGCAGTGGGGGTAGGAGTGGCGGATCTCTTCGCTGAAGAGGAGCATGGAGCGCGAGCGCAGGAGTTCGATTATATCCCTGTTGGCGTCGAGGACGAAGCGGCCGCCGAGACCCTCGACATCGCCGGTGAAGCGCCCGCCGTTGTCCACCGGCGCGTAGATGTCGAGACCGTGACGAAGGCCGAGCTCGTAGTCGTCCTGGCCGTGGCCCGGCGCTATGTGGACGCAGCCCGTGCCCGCCTCGTTGGTCACGTGATCGCCGGTGACCACTACACAGGTGCGCTCTATCCACGGATGGCGGCACAGTATCCGACGGTCGAGCTCCGAGCCCTTCCAGGCGCCCAGCACCTCGTAGTCGTCGAATCCGAACTTCTCCATGCAGGAAGAGACGAGCTCGCGGTTTATCACCAGGTCTCCGGCCGGCGTGCGCACCAGGTTGTAGACGAGCTCGCCGTGGAGCGCGATGGCGAGGTTTGCCGGCAGGGTCCAGGGCGTGGTGGTCCAGATGACGAAGGACGTCTCCCTGTCGGGGCTCACCGGCAGCGCCCCCTTGGCGTCGACGACGGGGAACTTGACGAAGACGGCGGGCGAGCTCTTCTCGGCGTACTCGACCTCGGCCTCGGCCAGGGCCGTCCTGCAGGAGGCGCACCAGTGCACGGGCTTCTTGCCCTTGTATACTATGCCGGCCTCGACGAAACGGCCGAGCTCGCGCACGATGGCCGCCTGGTACGAGTAGTCCATGGTCAGGTAGGGCCGGTCCCACCAGCCGAAGACCCCGAGGCGTTTGAACTCGTCGCGCTGCACGGCCACGAACCGCTCGGCGTAGGCGCGGCAGCGCCTCCTTATCTCCACCTTCGATACCTTGTGCTTGTCGGCGCCCAGGGCCTTCTCCACCTGCAACTCTATGGGCAGGCCGTGACAGTCCCAGCCCGGCACGTAGTCGGCCGCAAAGCCCGCCATGAAACGGCTCTTCACGACCATGTCCTTGAGTATCTTGTTGAGCGTGTGCCCCATGTGGATGTGGCCGTTCGCATAGGGAGGGCCGTCGTGGAGTATGTAGGCGGGCCGTCCCCTGCCCGCGGCGCTTATCTTGCCGTAGAGCCCCGCCTCGTCCCAGGCACCGAGCGTGCGCGGCTCGGTCTCCGGCAGCCGGGCCTTCATGGGAAAGTCGGTGCGGGGCAGATTGAGCGTATCCTTGTAGTCCATGAGTCGGTTCTTCTCTTCTCCGGGAGTTTTTCTTGTTCGATTGTTAAGTGATAACATAAACCCCTTGAAATTTGAATCGTTTTTTGACCGTCCCGCCCTGGGGGCGGTACGGGAGGAGGTTCGGGCCGCAAAGGCGTAAAAAGATCCCGCCTGGCGCGGGCCGAACCTCCCCCGTACCGCCGGGCATCCGCAAGACATATAGAGGGAGCCTAGGGGAAAGATGGGCCTGTGGCCCTTCTATAGAAGGTTTCCCCCAGTAAGTATTTAATCGGGGTTTCCTTAAGGTTTGTATTGGAGGACCATAATTGTTATATAGAAGGGAAGCTCCGAAGCTATTGCGCTTGAGGGAGGCTTTTTGTAAAGTGGTTGCCGGGGTCGCATTCCGGCACGAGGGAGGTAATCAAGGGTTGAAGTTCATATTTATCGCCGTGGGAGGGGGGCTCGGCGCCCTGGCGCGCTACGGTCTCAGCGGCGTGGCATACCGCCTCTGGGGCGCCGGCTTTCCCTGGGGAACCCTGGCGGTCAACGCCGCCGGCGCCTTTGCGATAGGTTTTCTCTGGTCGCTATTCGAGGGCGCCCTCATCTCGACGCAGATGCGCACCTTCGCGCTCATAGGCTTTCTCGGAAGCCTCACCACCTTCTCCACCTACACTCTCGAGACGATGACGCTCGTGCGCGACGGCGAGCTGCGGCTGGCCGTCGCCAATGTGGCGGTGAGCAACGCCCTCGGTCTCGCCCTCGTCGCGGCGGGCTACATCCTTGCGCGGGCCCTGACGGGCCAGCGCTGAAGCACCGGCAATCGGTCGTCAAGGAGGCGCAATGAAGGAATCGGGCGAAGGGATGCTGCTGAGGATATTCATAAGCGAATCGGCCCGCTACAGGAAGCGCCCGCTCTACGAGCAGATACTGCTGCGGGCCAAGGAGCTCGGCATAGCGGGAGGCACGGTGCTTCGCGGCATGATGGGCTACGGCATCCACGGCCGCCTCCACACGGCCAGGCTCCTGCGCCTCTCCGAGGACATGCCCATAATCATCGAGATAGCCGATACGCAGGCGCGGCTCGAAGCCTTCCTGCCCCATCTCGACGAGATGGTCGAGGAGGGCTTCATCACCATGGAGCGCATAAGGGTCATAAAGTACACGCCGTCGTGAGCCGGCGGCAACCTGCCCCCCCTACCTGCCCCGTTTGCGGAGTTTCTGGTACTTGTAGACGGCGCGGTTGTGTTCGGCGAGGCTCTTGGAGAAGTAGTGGGTGCCGTCGTTGCGGGAGACGAAGTAGAGGTATTTTTCGTCGGTGGGGTTGAGGGCCGCCTCTATGGAGGCGCGGCCGGGGTTTGCTATCGGTCCGGCCGGGAGTCCGTAGTTGACGTAGGTGTTGTAGGGCGTGGGCGTTCTCAGGTGCTTGCGTGTGAGGTTGCCGTCGAAGTCTTCTATGGCGTAGATGACGGTGGGATCGCTTTCGAGCCTTATGCCCCGGCGCAGCCTGTTGTGGAAGACGGCCGATATCCTGCGCCGCTCCTCGGGCACGGCCGTCTCTTTTTCTATTATGGAGGCCAGCGTGACGACCTCCTTGAGGGTCATGCCCCTTTCCTCCTGCAGCCTTTCGAACTCGCCCGAGTAGACCTCTCTGAAGCGGGCGACCATGGCGGCTATCATGTCGTCGACGCTCATGGCCCTGGTGAACTTGTAGGTGTCGGGGAAGAGGTATCCTTCGAGGCCGTCGGCGTCGATGCCGAGACTCCGGGCAAGCTCCCTGTCCGTGGCCCTCGCCATGAACTCTTCACGGTCGGCGAGGCCCTTGGCCTCGAGCAGGGCCGCCATCTGCCTTATGTTGTAGCCTTCGGGAAAGGTGACGGTGTACTGCTTGCTGAGCCCCCTGGTGAGGCTTTGGAGGACCTCCAGGGGCGTCATGGCGGTGGTGAGCTCGTACTCTCCGGCCCTTATGCGCTTGTGGGCGCCCATGAGACCGGCCACGAGGAGGAAGTCGTCGGCGTCTCGGACCACGCCGGCCTTTTCCAGGCTCGCGGCCACGAGCCTCGAGCTCGCGCCCTTGGGGATGACAACCGTCTTGGGCTCAGCGTGCCGCGAGGCCGGCGTAAAGAAGACGGCGTACAAATGCACCGCCGCCGCCACCGAGGCGGCAGCGGCGACCCAGAGGGCCTTCTCCAACCTTCTCTTCATTTTTTCAAATTTTTCAAGGAGTTACAGGTACAGCGGCGGGGCCGTCAGGGCTCGGCTCCCTCCGCCTCCCCCTTAACGCCCCGGCTGTCCATGAAGCCCTGGAGGATATAGCTCGCCGCCAGCTTGTCGACCACCTCTTTGCGCTTTCGGCGGCTCACGTTGCCCTCGATGAGGACCCGCTCCACCGCCGACGTGGAGAGGCGCTCGTCCCAGGTCTCCACGGGCAACGGTGTTGCGGCCCTGAGCTCGTCGACAAAGGCCATGACCATCTCGGCCTGGGGCCCCGCCGTGCCGTTCATGTTGACCGGCAGGCCCACCACGATGCCGGCCGCCTGCTCCCCTTCGGCCCGTCTGCACACCTCGGCCACGTCGGCGCCCGTGCCCCTGCGCTCTATCGTGCAGAGCGGATGGGCCGAAAAGCCGAGGGCGTCGCTCACGGCCACGCCTATGCGCCTGGTCCCCACGTCGAGGCCGATCCATTTCGGTTTCATCTGCGCTTTCTTCGCCGGGCGAAGACCCCTTCGTTACGTGCAAGGAAGCTCGGATTACCCTGGGGGAAACTTTCCGTAGAAGGGCCACAGGCCCGCGTTTCCCCCTGCCCCATCGCATGGTATTCGGATATTCGGCTGTACCGGGGGTTCGGCCCGCGCCAGGCGGGATTTTTACGCCTTTGCGGCCCGAACCCCCCGGTACAGCCCCCAAGGCAGCCGGCGCGGGCAGCCTGGGGGAAACTTTCTGAAGAAAGTTTCCCCCAGACCCCCTTCAAAGACTTTTAATTCCCTGTTTCCCAAAAAGTTCGAAGTCTCCCGCGGGCGCGCCTTCACGGCGGCGGCCCGGAGATGGGGCGCCGTCCAGCAAGGCCGAGATACAGCGAGAGCCGAGGGGAGCGCGGGTCCGCGACCACTTTGCGCCCCCCCTCTTTGAAAATATACCGCACAAAGCGGTCTTTTTCAACCCCTTCCGGTCCGGCGGGCGTTGACAGGCGGAAAGGTTGTAATATAAAATAACCTCTCCCTGTTCCACGTGGAACAGGGAGAGGCGGCGAGCAAGGAACGGAGGCGAAGGGCGTGAGGCGGGAGTGTGACATAGTGGTCGTCGGCGGGGGCCATGCCGGGTGCGAGGCGGCGCTTGCGGCCTGGCGGCTGGGCCTTGAGACGACGGTCGTCACCATGAACGTCGACACCATAGGCCAGATGTCCTGCAACCCCGCCATAGGAGGTGTTGCCAAGGGCCATCTCGTAAAGGAGATAGACGCCCTGGGCGGCGAGATGGCCCTGGCCATAGACGACGCGGCCATCCAGTACCGCACGCTCAACGCATCGAAAGGTCCGGCCGTGCGCGCAACCCGCGCCCAGGCCGACAGGACCCGCTACAGGCTCCGCATGCGCGCAGCCCTGGAGGCGAGAAAGGGCCTCGCCATACGCCAGGGCACGGTCGAGGGGCTGGTGATCGAAGGGGGCGGCGGGGCCGGCCCGGCGCCGGCGGTGCGGGGCGTGAGGCTCTCCACGGGCGAGACGATAGGCGCAAGGGCCGTGGTCGTCACGACCGGCACCTTCCTAAACGGCCTCATCCACATAGGGATGAGGCGCTTCCCGGGCGGCAGGGCCGGCGACGAGGCGAGCACGGCCCTTGCGCGGGCGCTCCGGGCCCTGGGACTTCGCATGGGCAGGCTCAAGACCGGCACCTGTCCGCGCCTTGACGCAAGGACCATAGACTTCTCCAGGCTCGCGCCCCAGTACGGCGAGCAGACAAGCCCCTTCTCCTTCTCCAACAGCGTGGTGACGGGCGAGCAGATGCCCTGTCACATCACCTACACCAACGGGCGGACCCACGAGCTGATACGGGCAAACCTCGACCGCTCGCCCCTTTTCAGCGGCGTCATCGAGGGCGTGGGCCCCCGCTACTGCCCCTCCATCGAGGACAAGGTGGTGCGCTTCCCCGACCGTGAGCGCCACCAGATATTCCTCGAACCCGAGGGCCCGGACACCTGCGAGGTCTACCCCAACGGCCTCTCCACGAGCCTGCCCGTGGAGGTGCAGGCCCGCATGGTGAGGACCGTCGAGGGACTCGAGGATGCGCGGATCGTGAGGCCCGGCTACGCCGTGGAGTACGACTTCGTCGACCCCACGGAGCTATATCCGACGCTGGAGACGAAAAAAATCAGGGGCCTGTACCTGGCGGGCCAGATAAACGGCACCTCGGGCTACGAGGAGGCCGCGGCCCAGGGGCTCGTGGCCGGCGCCAACGCGGCCCTCAAGGTCCTGGGCAGGGCCCCGCTCGTGCTCGGCCGCCACGAGGCCTACATCGGCGTGCTCATCGACGACCTCGTAACCAGGGGCACGAGCGAGCCCTACAGGATGTTCACCTCCAGGGCCGAGTACAGGCTGCTGCTCAGGGAGGACAACGCCGAGTGGCGGCTGCGCGACAAGGCCCGCACTGCGGGGCTTGTCGACGACGAGGGTTACGAGGGTTACAGGAGGCGGCTCGAAGAGAGGCGGCGTGTGCTCGAGTGGCTGGAAGGGACGAAGGCGGCTCCCACGGAGCGGACCAACGCGAGGCTTTCGGAGCTCGGCATGGGCTCCATACGAAGGGTGCATACCTACAGGGAGCTTCTTCGCAGGCCCGAGGCGACGGTGAGAAAGCTCTTCGAGCTCGCCGGCGGGAGCGTGGCCGCCTCGCCCGCGGTGCTCGCCTCGGTGGAGACGGAGGTCAAGTACGAGGGCTACATAAGCCGCCAGATGGAGGAGGCGCAGCGCTTCAGGCGGGCCGAGGAGACGAGGATCCCCCCTGCGCTCGACTTCGGGGAGGTGGCGGGCCTCTCCGCCGAGGCGCGCGAAAAGCTCGCACGGGCGCGGCCGCTGTCGATAGGGCAGGCGGGCCGCATCCCCGGCGTAACGCCCGCCGCGCTCTCGCTCATAATGGTGCACCTGAGGAAGACGGGGGCGCTTTGACAGGGGCCGCGAGGAGGAGGGAGCTCATGGAGAGGCTCGCCGCCGGGGCGCTCTCCCTGGGCGTAGCGCTCGACGAAAGGGCGCTTTGCCGCTTCGCCCTCTACCTCGAGGAGCTGGGGCGCTGGAACAGGCGCGTAAACCTCACGGCCGCAAGGAGCGACGAAGAGGTCGTGGAGCGCCACTTCCTCGACTCGCTCACTCCCTTATCGCTCGTCGGACCGGCGGGCCGCCTGCTGGATGTGGGCTCGGGCGGCGGCTTTCCGGGGCTGCCCATGAAGATCGCGCGTCCGGGACTCGACGTAACGCTCGTGGACTCGAGGGAGAAGAAGGTCTTTTTCCTCCGTCACGTCATAAGGAGGCTCGGCCTCGACGGCGTGGAGGCCCTGGCCTGCCGTGTGGAGAGCGACGCCTTCCGGCGCCTCCACGGCCACCGCTACGACTGCGTCATATCGAGGGCCTTCTCGGCCCTCGACGACTTCTTCCGCCTCGCGGCGCCCCTTGCCGCGCCGGGCGGGCTGGTGGTCGCCATGAAAGGGCCTCTCGGTGCGGAGCTGGAGGCGGAGATCGAAGAGGTTTCAAGGCGCCGCGGGCTCGCAGCGGCCATTAGGGAGGTCGCGGCGCCCCTTGCCGCCCGCCGGACGACCCTGGTGGCCTGGAGGATCCCACGGCAAAGCCTTTCCGGCAGGGGGCGCTGACGGGCGTCCGCGGCCCCTGCGCTTCCGGTGTTCCACCGCTCCGGTGTTCCACGTGGAACATCGACGGCGGCCCTCAATTTTCTTGCAACGGCAACGCCATGTGATACACTCTTGTAACTGTAGGGACGGAAAGGGCACGGGCCGGAAAAAGGGGCGTAATGGGGCGCATAATCGCGGTGGCAAACCAGAAGGGAGGCGTCGGCAAGACCACCACGTCGGTCAACCTCGCGGCCTCCCTGGCCGTGGCGGAAAGACGGGTCCTGCTCGTCGACTTCGACCCCCAGGGCAACGCCACGAGCGGCGTGGGCGTGGACAGGGACGGCGCCGACGACGCAGGCGGCATCTACCACGCCCTCATCGAAGACAGGGGCCTTGAAGGCCTCGTGCGGGAGACGGCGCTCCCCTTTCTCAAGGTCGTGCCATCGAGCATCGACCTGAGCGGGGCCGAGGTGGAGCTGGTCGACGACCCCGAGCGGGGACTGAAGCTCAGGGCCCTCGTCTCCGAAATAAAGGACGCGCACGACTACATCATCATCGACTGTCCGCCCTCGCTCAGCCTCCTCACGGTCAACGGCCTCGCCGCCTGCGACTCGGTGCTCATACCGATCCAGTGCGAATACTACGCGCTCGAGGGCATAAGCCTCATGATGGAGACCATCGAGCTCATACGGAGGGACCTCAACCCGGAGCTCGAGATCGAAGGCGTGCTCCTCACCATGTACGACGGCCGCACCAACCTCTCCCGGCAGGTGGCCGAAGAGGTGAGAAGCCACTTCGGCGACAAGACCTTCAGGACGGTCATACCGAGGAACGTGAGACTCAGCGAGTCCCCGAGCTTCGGTAAACCCATCGTGCTCTACGACATCCAGTCCAGAGGCGCGATAAGCTACCTCGAACTGGCAAGAGAAATTATCGTAAAAAACGAACAACAGGACGCAGACTGAGCCGCTACACTGAGGGAACCTTTTTGTAAAAAGGTTCCCTCAGACTCCCTCCAAAAACTTTTAATGCGAGTTGGTTTCCCCCTGTTTTGCCAGGCAAAACAGGGGGAAACCAACTCGTATTGAAAGTCTTTGAAGGGGGTCT
>DRME01000048.1 GCA_011375175.1 Deltaproteobacteria bacterium
ACCCCCTTCAAAGACTTTTAATTCCCTGCGGTTCATCCCGATTTTGCTTGCAAAATCGGGATGAACCGCAGGGCGTTAAAAGTTTTTGGAGGGAGTCTGAGGGAACCTTTTTACAAAAAGGTTCCCTCAGTGCAATAAATCAGAGTTTCCCTAACACGATGAGGTAACCGATGGATTCCATTATCAGGTGCAGACAGTGCGGCAGCCAGATGGAGCACGAGCGTATCGACGACTTCAAGGTCAAGTTCTACTGCAAGTGCGGCTTCTCCGAGTTCAGGCCCGCCCCGGGAACGAGCAAGGTCGTGAACCCCCACTACTCCAGGGACAGCCTCCTGCCGCTCAAGTTCGACCACATGGGCAGATTCGTCGTCGAGGTGGAGCGGGCCGACCGCGAACAGCTCGAGCTCATCACCATAGACGAGATAAGCATGCTCGCCTCGTCGGACTACGACCTCGACGAGGTGCTGAAGAAAGTGGCCGAGAAGACGGCCCGCAGGCTCGGCATGGACATCTGCTCCATATACCTCTGGGACGGCGAACACCTCGTGCTCCGCGGCACCTACGGCCTCGCCCAAGAGGCGGTGGGCAAGGCGAGGCTAAAACCGGGAGAGGGCATAACCGGCACGGCCGTGCTCGAAAAGAAACCCCAGCTCGTGGCCGACGTCTCCAGGGACCCCCGCTACCACTACTTCCCGGAGACCAGGGAGGAGCAGTACAGGATCAAGACCATGTACAGCTACCCCATATTCTCGGGCGACGAGCCCTACGGCGTGCTCAACGTCCAGACCGTCGAGACGAGAAGGCTCAAAGACGACGAGCTCGGCTTCGTGGCCATCGTGGCCAACCTCATCCTCGGCGCCGTCAAGATGAGAAAGAAGGGTTGAGGCGCGGCGACGCCTTTTCCCTTTTCTCCGCCGCCCCCGGATGGTATAATCACTGGAATTCGTATTCAACGAGGAGGAAAGGACCGCAGTCATGAGATTCAGATACCTTGTCGCAGCAGCAATCACCATCGCGCTCGCCGCCTCGGCCTGCACGAGCGAGAAGGCCAGGGAGGCCGCCGTCGAAGAGGAGACCGTCTCCGGCACGGCGTCCATGGAGGGCCTGCCCGAGGGGCATCCCTCCATAGACACGAGCGTCGACCCCGGCGCCGCTTCGTTCATGAAGCAGGCCGGAAAGGACGGCAGCGTCTCCCACTCGGGGCTGAGGACCCAGAAGCAAGTGCGGGTATCGGACGAGATAAAGGCCAAGTGGAAGGAAGTGACGCTCGAGGTCTTCGACACGAGCGACAGCACCAAGGCGGTGAGCAAGTTCCGCATCGGCTCGAAGACCAAGATCGACGGCGGCGAGCTCGTCGTCGAGGCCTTCGTCCCCGACTACTCCATCTACGACGACCACATAGGGTCCAAGTCGGCGGAGCTCGTAAACCCGGCCGTGCTCGTCGAGCTCTTCGAGGACGGAAAGAGCGTGGCCAAGGGGTGGGTCTTCAACAAGTACCCGGAATTCAACTCCTTCAAGCACGATAAACTGCGCATCTCGCTCGTAGCTCCCGGCGGCGAACGCCAGCAGCGGCAGGAAGCTTCCGAATAGTCGCCGGGGAGGGCGGGGCCTTGCGGTCCCCGCCCTCCTCCCCCTTCAGAAAGACACTCCCGCGGCAAAACTTCTATTGCCTTCCGGCGCCGAACGTGTTATGCTCTCCGGCGGAGAGATGCCCGAGTGGACGAAGGGGGCTGACTCGAAATCAGTTGTGCCGTTACGCGGCACCGGGGGTTCGAATCCCCCTCTCTCCGCCACCTCCGCAGATGGGGGCCGTCCGACTGTAAAAGGCCGGGCGGCCTTTTTTGTGGATACAGGTCGGATACCCCTCTCTCAGCCACTATCCCGTACATGGGGCCGTCCGGTTCAAAAGGCCGGGCGGCCTTTCTTGTCGATGCAAGGCGGCTACCCCTCTCTCAGTCTTCCCCTTCCGCTTTGAGGGTGTGGAAGGTGAGAACCACGTCCCGCAGTTCGCGCCGCCCGTCGAGCCGCAGTCGCAGCAGAAAGGGTCTGCGGCCCTCGACGAGGTTGAAGCGCAGGTCGTAGTACTCCACCTCGTAGCCCTCCCCCCTGCGGAAGGCGCGCACGATGGGATGGCGCGCGAAGCGGAGGTAGACCCCCGCCACGTCGAGAGAGCGGACCCCGGCCATGAGGCTGCGGAACTCCCCCTCGTCCATGCCGCTGAAACCCTCTTTTCCGAACCTCTCGACCGCCGCCGTCCCCCGCGCCTCGTCCACCTTGACCTGCAGGAACTCGTCGCCGCCGTCGAAGAAGACCGACCACCTGAAGGGGGAGAGCGGCATGGGCACGGCGTCGAGAAGCTCGGCCTCCACGCCCCGGTCGTCGAGTGCCGCCGCCGCTGCGGCCATGGCCGCCTCCTTCACCGAGTGGACAAAGACGAGGTAAGAGACGGCGAGCGCTACGAAGAGGGCGGCGGCGCGAGGGCCGGCCCGCCGGCCCGCCCAGATGCCCGCGACGATTACGGCCGTAAGGATGGGATCGATTATGAAGACCAGGTCGAGGGCGTAGCGCCGCCCGCTAAGGGGATAGAGCAGTTCGGTGCCGTAAGAGGTGATTACGTCGAGGGCCATGTGGGTGTAGTAGCCCGTGAAGGCGAGCGCCGTGACGGAGGCCAGCGAGGGGACGGCCGCGGAGCCGGGAGGGAGCCTTGCAAGGAGGAAGCGGGCGGTCAGGGCGTACAGCGGCACGACGACGAGGCTTCCGGCAAGGGAGTGGGTGAAGCCGCGGTGGTACTTGAGGTAGGCCAGCGGCCCGGCGAAACGCAACGTCAGGTAGTCGATGTCGGGAAGCTCGGCGGCCACGGCCGTTACGATGAGAGCCGCCCGTCCCGCCCGCGCGCCGAGGGCCGTCCTCGACCAGAGGACGCCCGAAAGGATATGGGTCACCGGATCCATGACTCAACCCGGCCGCCGGCGCAAGCGTTCCCCGGGGCCGCCGCGCCGCAGGGCCGCCCATACCGCTTCAAGGCTCGGCGCCCGACAGTCTCGCCGCCCGGTCGGAGAGAGAGGGGTCGCGCCCGCCCTCTATCACTATGCCGAGCAGCTTGCATCCTTCGTCGCCGCCCTCTTCGCAGTCGGTGATGATATCTTCCAGTATGGCAAGCAGTGTCTTGCACCGCCCCTCCTCTCCCGAGGCGCAGGCCGAGGCCATCTCTCCCATGACGATGCCGAAGTAGAGGCAGCCCCGCCCCTCGCCCATGACACAGGCCTTGATGTAGTCGTCGTTGGCCCTCTCCATGGCTCCCTGCCTGTAGTAGGCGTCGCCCCTGCCCAGGTAGGCCGCGGCGCTGGACGGATCGAGGGTGATGGCCTTGGTGAAGTCGCCGATGGCCATGTCGTAGCGGCCGCTGGCGTAGAAGGCGATGCCGCTGTTGAGGTAGGCGGCTGCGTAGCCCGGCACCAGGCCGATGGCCGTGTTGTAGTCGTCGATGGCGGCCTCGGTGCGTCCGCTCTTGAAGCGGGCGTAGCCGCGGTGGTTGTATGCGGCGGCCAGCCTCTCGGCCGCCGAGAGGGCCTCTTCGAGCGGCACGGAGCCGGCGTGCCCGGCGGAGGGCATGTCGAGACCGTCGTCGAGACGCCGCAGGTCGAAGCCGGCGGTGTCGTCGGGGGCCGAATATAGTGCTATGGCCCGGTCGAAATCGGCGACCGCCCGGTCGTAGAGGCCCTTGAGGCTCAGGGCAAGCCCCCTGCCGAAGTGGTAGTCCGGGTTGTCCGCGTCCAGTTCCAGGGCCGCCTCGAAGTCCGCCGCGGCGTCGTCGTAGCGGCCCAGGGCGGTGTGGACCTGGCCGAGCCTTGCAAGGGCCCTGGCGTTGCGCGGGTCGAGTTCGACGGCCCTGCGCAGGTCGTCCACGGCCTTCTCCATCTCCCCCTTTTTCTGGAGGAGCACGCCACGGTAGTAGTAGGCGTCGGCGGAGGCTGCGTCCAGTTCGATGGCCCGGTCGAAGTCGGCGAGGGCGTCGTCGTAGCGGCCCAGGCGGGTGTAGGCGTCGCCGCGCGAGCCGTAGGCCGGGGCGAAGCCGGGGTCGGCGGCGATGGCGCGGTCGAAATCCGAGACGGCCCGTTCGTACTGGCCCCTGAGGCTGAAGATGACGCCGCGGCCGTGGAAGGATAGGGCGTCTGTCCCGTCCAGCTCGATGGCCCTGTTGTAATCGAGCAGCGCCCGGTCGTAGAAACCGCCGGCCGCCAGGGCCGATCCCCGCAGCGCATAGCCCGATGCGTCGTCGGGCGCGATGAAGACCACGTCTGTAAAGTCCTCGACCGCGTCGTCGTAGCGGCCCATGCGCATATAGGCCACCCCCCGTGCGCGGAAGGCGCCGCCGTCAGCCCCCTCACCCAGCTCTATGGCGGTGGTCAGGTCCGCAACGGCCCGCTCGTACCGTTCGGTCTCGAGGAAGAGGAGCCCCCGGCCCAGGTAGCTTTCGGCCCTCCCGCCGTCGAGCTCCACGGCCCGGTCATAGCCCTCCAGCGCCCGCTCGTACTCCCCCGCGGCCCGAAGGGCGTCGGCCAGGCCCGCATGGGCCTCGGCCAGCGTCGGCGCGAGCTCCACGGCGCGCTCGAGGGCCTCGAGCGCCTCGTCCACGCGCCCCAGGCCGAGAAGCGCCCTGCCCCGGCCAGACCAGGCCGCCCCGGACCCGCCGTCGAGCTCTATGGCCCGGTCGAAGTCCTCGAGGGCGCGCGCGGCGTCGCCGAGGGCAAGGCGGACCCGCCCTCTCAGCTCGCGGCAGCGGCTGTCCCCGCCGTCGAGCTCCACGGCCCGGTCGAGGTCATCGAGGGCGTAGTCGGGCTCGCCCGCGCCCAGGTGCGCCGCGCCGCGCAGGACGAGGGCCGCCGCAAGGTCCCCGTCGAGCTCGATGGCCGCGGTGAGGTCGTCTGCGGCCTGGTAGTAGTCGGCGCCGTCGATGAGGGTGGCGGCCCGCCCCACGTATGGCCAGGCCCAGCGGGGGTCGAGCTCGATGGCCGTGCCGTAAGCCGCCATCGCCTCGTCGCCGCGGCCGGAGAGGGCCGCCACCAGGGCCTTCTCGAGCCAGAGCGCCGCCTGCAGGCGCCTTCTCGCCGTCTCGACGGCCTCTATCATCTCGCGCCGGCGCCCGGCGTCGTCCTCGGCCTCGAGCCGCCCGTCGAGCCCGTCGGCGGCCCTGTCGAGCTCTTCGAAGGCGGAGACCACGGCGCCGTACTCCTCGGCGCGGTAGCCCCGGGCCGCCGCCCTCGCCGCAGCGAGGAAGACGTCCCTGTGAAGACGGACCTTGAGGACGACGGTGAAGGCGAAGTTGTCGTCGATGATCTCGCGCCTCTTCTCGTCGACCCTGAAGTCGAGGGCCGCCAGGGCGGCGGCCTCGGCCTCGGCGTCGGTGAGCGCAATGCCGGACGCAGCGGCAAGACGCCCCAGTTCCGGGGCGGCGCGCCTTACGGCCTCGATGCGCGCCTTCCACATGGCCCGGCTCTCGGCCTCCGAGAGCGTCTCGCCGGCTCCGAGAAGGTGGGAGCTCGTGACGAGCCGCTCGAAGGCGGCGCTGCGCTGCGGCGTGAGAACGACGAGCAAAAAAGCCGCGGCGGCGGCCGCCACGGCCGCCGCCCCAGGTTTGTCGACCCCCAAGATCATCGTCTCTTCCTCCGGGACCGTCTCATACCACCCGCAGCCGCCCGCAACCGCCCGCGAGCAGGGCCACGGCCCCCGATGGCGCCACGGCACACCGGTCGCCTATCTCGCCTTGACCAGGGCCCTCGACGGACCGAGCGGCGAGCTTATCTCCACCCCTCCCCTGAGCGTGCCCATCACCTTGCCGTCCACCAGTATCTGCACGCGCCTTATGCGCGGGAAGTTGAGCGTCACGGTGTTCACTATGGAATAGACTGTCATCCTCTCGTCTGCGGCCCCTTCGCCGCGCTCACCCACGACATGGAAGCTCAGGTCCACGTAGGCCGTGCCGTCCTTTATCCTCAGCTCAAGCAGCCTCGTGCCCGGGGGCACCGTCCTCGCAAGGCCCGGTGTCCCCGGTCCCTCGAGCAGCAGGGAGAGGGCCTCTTCGACCTGGAAGAAGAGCGGTCCGTCCTCGATCTCCACCCTCTCGGGCGCAAGCATGGGCCCGTCGCGGCGGGCGAAGAAGAGATCGACCGTCTTTTTCCCGGCCCGGTCCGAAGGGGCGGGCCCAGGCCGCCTGCCCGCGGCCGCCCGCTCCGGCGCCGTGGCCCCACGCTCAGAGACCGGCCTTTCCGTCCGCGCCCCCTCCTCCATCTCGCCGACGGCGACGAAGATCGCAAGGCAGACGGCGAAGGCGGCGAACGCCGCCGCGACGGTCGTCCATGGAGACCCCCCTGCCGCCACGGCCCTCAGCCTCCGAGCCTTACGAGCTCGGCCCGATGGAGGCCGTCGCCGAAAAAGCGCCTGCCCACCGCAGCGAAGCGCCCCGGAGAGTCGGTGACGAAGAAGCGGCGCTCGGGCTCTCCCCCCCCGCACACAAGCCCCTTCTCCACGAGCAGGCGCTCCACCTCAAGGGCCGTCGCCTCGGCCGAATCGACGAGCCTCACTTCCGGTCCAGCAACCCGCCCTATGGTCTCCTTGAGGAGCGGATAGTGGGTACAGCCCAGCACGAGCGTGTCTATGCCGGCCTCCACGAGGGCGGAGAGGTAGAGCCGCGCCGTGAGCTCGGCCACCTCGTTGCACGTCCATCCCTCCTCGGCGAGAGGGACGAAGAGCGGGCAAGCCCTGCTCACCACCTCGGCGTCGGGCCTGCGGCGCTTTATGGCCGCCTCGTATGAACCGCTTCGCACGGTCCCCTCCGTGCCGATCACCCCTATGCGTCCCCTTCGCGTAAGCCCCACGGCGCGGGCCGCCCCGGGCTCTATGACCCCTATGACGGGCACGTCGAGCATCTCCGAGAGCTCGCCCAGGGCGTAGGCCGAGGCCGTGTTGCAGGCCGCCACCACCACCTTCACGTCGCAGCCGGCGAGAAAGCGGGCGTTCTCCAGCGAGTAGCGTATGATCGTCTCCGCCGACTTGGTGCCGTAGGGAACCCTCGCCGTATCGCCGAGATAGACGGTGCTCTCTCCGGGCAGCCTCCGGGCTATGGCCCTCAACACGGTGAGCCCCCCTATGCCCGAGTCGAAGATGCCTATGGGATCGGTTTTCATAAGTTATCAAACCAGTTTAGGTAATGGAACTTTTGTTGTCAACGAAAAATCTTTTGCTATAATATGGGTGAAACCTGTCCGGCGGAAGACTCTCCCAGCCGCTTGACAACGAGACAAAGACGGACGATTGACAAGGTAATGGACAAGGCTATGTTCCTGAAGGAACTGATGGAGGAACACACGGAGATAAGGCGGCTTCTGAGGGACCTGGAGACCGCCGTAACCGACTCCGACTCAATGGACTGCCGTCTCGTCTCGTCCATGCTCGCCGATCTCGAGGGGAAGCTTCTCGACCACGTGGCGCGCGAGGACAGGCGTTTTTATCCGGAGCTGCGCACCGGCGCCCTCGAGGCGGGCCAGACCGCACTTCTGCCGGCCCTCGATCTCTTCATCAATTCCATGGGGAAGCTTTCGGCCAGGGCCAGGGAGTTCTTCGATAACTACGGGTCGGCCGTCAGGATCGCAGCCGACCAGGAAGGCTTCAAAAAGGGGTTCATGGGACTCAAGCGCGACATGCTGGAGAGGATAAAGAGCGAGGAGGGGAGCATCTACGCCATCTACAGGTCCTACTACAGTTGAGAGTCCCATGGAGAACGCCGAGATCGCGGCCGTCCTGGCCGACATCGCAGACCTCCTCGAAATAAAGGGCGAGAACGCCTTCCGCGTCCGCTCCTACCGTAACGCCGCACTGGCCATCGACTCCCTGCCGGTCAAGGTCTCCACCATAGTCGCCGCCGGAGCGCGCCGTCTCGAAGAGATACCGGGCGTGGGCAGGGGCATAGCCGAGAAGATAGTGGAGCTCGTCACCACCGGCGGGCTCGCCTACCTCGATGCCCTCGAAAGGGAGATACCGAGGGGACTTATCGAGGTGCTGCGCGTCCAGGGCATGGGACCGAAGAAGACGGCCCTCGTCTTCCGGGAGCTGGGGGTGCGCGGACTGGACGACCTCGAGGCCGCGGCCAGGGCCGGCAAGCTCCGCGCACTGGCCGGCATGGGGGAGAAGACGGAGCAGAAGGTCCTGCGATCCATCGCCCAGCTGCGCCGCATGAGCGGGCGCCACAGGCTCGCTGTCGTAATGGCCGTGGCCTCCGAGCTCGTCGCCTACCTGCGCGGCTGCGAGGGCGTGGGGCGGGTCGAGGCGGCGGGAAGCCTGCGGCGCTTGCGCGACACGGTCGGCGACCTCGACGTGCTGGTCTCGGCGCGCCACGGCGAGCCCCTGATGGAGAGGTTCGTAGCGTGGGAGGCGGTGCGCGAGGTGCTCGCAAAGGGCGCCACCAGGACGTCGGTCATCCTCAGAAACGGACTGCAGGTGGACGTGAGGGTCGTGGACGACGGCTCCTTCGGCGCGGCGCTCCAGTACTTCACGGGCTCCAAGGCCCATAACGTGGCGCTCAGGGAGCGGGCCGTACGCATGGGGCTCAAGATCAGCGAGTACGGGGTCTTCGACGCCGGCGACGGACGCAGGATAGCCGGCGCCGACGAGGCGGGGGTCTACGGCGCCGTGGGCCTTCCGTGGATACCGCCGGAGCTGCGCGAGAACCTCGGCGAGATAGAGGCCGCAGAAAAGGGGGAGCTCCCGGCGCCGCTCGAGGTCGGCGACATCGCCGGCGATCTCCACTGCCACACGACGGCGAGCGACGGTTCGGCAACCATCGAGGAGATGGCCGGCGCGGCCATGGATCTCGGCTACGAGTACCTGGCCGTGACCGACCACTCGCAGGCCGTCTCCATAGCCCACGGCCTCGATGAAAAGAGGCTCGCAAGACACATGGAGGCCGTCGACGACGTCAACGCCGCCCTCTCCCGCCGCGGCTCTTCCTTCAAGCTCCTCAAGGGCGCCGAGGTCGATATCCGGGCCGACGGCTCGCTCGACTACGGCCCCGCGGCACTCAAGGGACTCGACTGCGTGGTGGCCGCCGTACATTCGGCCTTCAACATGCCGGGCCGCGAGATGACGGCGCGGATAGTAAGGGCCCTCTCAACGGGTCTCGTCCACATCCTCGCCCATCCGACGGGAAGGCTTCTCACAATGCGCGAACCCTACGATCTCGACATGGAAGAGATAACGGCGAGCTGCAGGAAGTACGACGTGGCCCTCGAACTCAACTGCTCGCCCGAAAGGCTCGACCTCTCGGACACGCACCTGCGGCTGGCGCGCTCCAGGGGCGTGCCGGTGGTCATCTCCACCGACGCCCACGCGCCGCAGCACCTCTCCAACATCACCCTGGGAGTCCGCTATGCGCGGCGGGGATGGATCGAGAAAAAACACGTGCTTAACTCAAGAAACCTCAAGCAGTTAATGAAGTTTCTCAGGCGGTGAACGCCTCATGGCGGCCGTCCGGCGCAGGCATGGCGACGGACGCCGGGGCGAAGCTCTTTCGCAGAGGAGGTATCTTTTTCAGTCTATGGAAGGCTCTGCAACCACCTACGTTATAGGTCACAAGAACCCGGACACCGATTCGATAGTCTCGGCCATTGCCCTGGCCGAGCTCAAGCGGGCCACGGGGATGGAGAACGTCCATGCCGCCAGGGCGGGCGACATAAATCCTCAGACGGCCTTCGTGCTCGAGTACTTCGGCGTCGAGCCGCCGCGCTACCTGACCGACGTCTACGTGAAGGCGGGCGATATAATGAACACCGACGTCGTGTCGGTCTGCGAAGGGGCGCCCGTGCTCAAGGTAATGGACCTGATGAGGAGCGAGGGTGTGAGGTTCGTTCCCGTGCTCGACGGGGCGCGAAGGCCGGTGGGCGCGCTGACGCTTCTGGAGCTTGCCCGCCACTACACATCGAAGTTCGAGGTCGAGGGCTCGCGCCTTGTGACGACGTCTCTCTCCAACGTGGTCGAGGCGCTGGGGGCAAGGCCGCTTCTCGACTTCCTGGGCCGCGACGAGGTGGTCTTCTCCGTCTACGTGGGCGCCATGTCGCGCCGCTCCTTCCGGCGGGTGCTCGAGGGCACGGAGCCGTCGAGGTGCATGATAATCGTCGGGGACCGTGAAGGCATACAGATGGAGTCCATCGAGCGCGGGGTGGGCGCCCTCATCGTCACCGGCGGGCTCGCCGTCGGCGAGCGGGTGGTCGAGGCGGCCGAGGCCGCCGGGGTGAGCCTGGTGGTCTCGCCCTACGACACGGCCACCACGGCTCTGCTTGTGCGGCTCAGCACGCCGGCCTCGAGGATATGCTCCTCGCCCATGGAGACGGCGAGACCGGACGAGCTCGCCCGTGATCTGCGCTTCAGGCTTGCCAGGAGAAGCGGCATAGTCGTGCTCGACGACGAAGGGGCCCTTGCCGGAGTCGTAACCAAGAGCTCTCTTCTGCGCCCATCGCCCACGAGGCTCATACTGGTGGATCACAACGAGCTCTCCCAGGCGGTGGACGGCGCGGACCCGTCGAACATCGTGGAGGTCGTCGACCATCACAGGATCGGAAACTTCAACACCTCCCAGGCCATAACCTTCATATGCGAGCCCGTGGGCTCGACCTCCACGCTGGTGGCCGAGCTGTACAGGCGCAAAGGCGTAGAGATAGGGAAGGAGACGGCGGGTCTTCTGCTCGGCGGGGTCATGAGCGACACGGTCATGCTCCGCTCGCCGACGACGACGGAGCGCGACCGCCGGATAACGGAGTGGCTCGAGGAAGAGTCCGGCCTCGCCCACGAGAAGTTCGGGGCCGAGATATTCGCCGCCACGTCGAGCATAAAGAAGCGGGGAACCCGGGCCGTGGTCAGGGGGGACCACAAGGTCTTCGAGGCCGCGGGGCGACGCTTCGGCATAGGACAGGTGGAGACCATAGGGTTCGGCGAGTTCCACGACGAGCGACAGAGACTGAGAGAAGAGCTCGAAAGGGTGCGAAAGGAGAAGGAGCTTTCCCTCTCGGCCCTGCTCGTAACCGACATCGTCCAGGGGACGTCGCTGCTGCTCGCCGTGGGCGACAAGGACGTGATCTACAACCTCGACTACCCGAGGCTCGACGACGACCTCTTCGAGCTCAAGGGCATCATCTCCCGCAAGAAGCAGGTGGTGCCCCACATCATAGGCGTATTCTCGGGCAACACGGCTTGAGGATAGGGATGAATCAAGGGAAGGAAACATGAGTGAATGAATCGGGAGAGAGGAGGCGGCCGCCCTTGACTATCAATTCCAATGACATGTGCTTACCCTCTTCCAGGCTCTGGGCTGGTGCGTGCCTAAACAGCCCGACAGAGCGAGTGTTCCCGTAGATACTTAGCGGAGAAGACATAAGGCTGTCGGTGAGAGAGTAGCTGACTGCTTCGAAGGTTTTTGCTTTGACATGCCAGAGTCGACGGTATATATTAACCCAGGTTTCTGTGTGGGAGCGGATGGAATGAGAAAGACCAAGCCGAAAGAGCGCAAAATATACGCGGTGCTACCTTATGACGTGCACCAAAAGCTACGAATGAAACGTGCCACTCAATGATGTCACTACCCAAGAATACGTGGCAAGATTGATCAAATTGATCAAGGCGGGTGTCGAAGACCTTGCATTGCCGGAAAAAACCTCGGCCAACAAAGTTGAAATAGAGCAGGCTAAGCATGAGTGATACAGGAAATCAAGCAACCAGCTTTTGGCCTAAAGTTATCCGCGACCCCATTCATAACGTGATAACTTTTGAAAATACAGAAACCGATCAATTGTTGTTTCGTCTTGTTAACTGTCGTGAATTTCAGCGCCTTCGCAGAATTAAACAATTGGGTCTGAGCGAACTGGTCTTCCCAGGGGCAAATCACAGTCGCTTTGCTCATTCGATTGGAGTGATGCACACAGCCAGACTATTCTTGAATCAAATTGGCAATGCCGGGTTTACTCTCACTAACGATCAGAAGACCGTTGTCTTAGTATCCGCACTTCTTCATGACATTGGACATGGACCATTCTCCCATGCGTTCGAGAAAATCACGAGAGACAAGCATGAGCGAAGAACCGAGGAAATCATCGAAGACGATTCCACAGAAATCAACAAAGTATTGAAAGAATTCGATGGCGATTTACCGACACGTGTTGCTGCGTTTTTTCAAGAGGATCCGACAGGCGAGAACGTCGGAGACATCCCTCCGTTTTTTGTTCACGTTGTAAGTAGCCAGTTCGATGCCGACCGGTGCGACTATCTTCTTCGTGATAGTCATGCTACTGGTGCAGATTATGGTAAACTCGATCTTAGATGGTTAGTTGACCATTTATATGTTGATGAGACTCATAATCGCATATACTTGGGAAGAAAAGCATTCTATGCCACAGAGCAATATATCTTTGCGCGGTACCACATGTACCAAGCAGTATACTTTCACAAAGCGACACGTTCAGCCGAGGTTATGCTTCGGCTTCTCTTTAGGCGTTACAAAGAGTTGCTTGACGCAGAGGATACACTGGACAAAAAATCCAAGATCGTCGAGGGAGCATCCCCAGCATTGATTAAGGCTTTTTCTGGAGGGTTGTCTTTATACGATTATTTGTTACTGGATGACCACACCATTACGGAGTTTCTTAAATGTTGCGAGGTCTGTAGGGATCCTATCATTAAGCGCCTATCAAGCGGTCTCCTTCACCGTCATCTCTATAAGTGCGTTGATGCCACTGGTATTAGCCGCGATAACCCGGATAAGGTTGCTGAATTCCGCGAGCAAGCTAAAGAGATAGTCCAAAAATACATTGATGCGGTGGACTATGGTCTTGCTTCAGATACTCCTGCGGATACTCCTTATAAAGTTTATGATCCGAGTGATGACAATCCTGCAACACAGATTTTTGTTGAAGATGCGCTCGGACAAATAAAATTGATTAACCATTTGTCAGATCAAGTCAATGCACTGCGAAAAAAGATAACCCAGCTTCGTTATTATTTTCCTGAAAAAGCGAGGACAGAAATACTTGAGCTAACGAAGTCCTGGAAAGGAGGTCACTAAACATGAACCCTGAACGGTTTAGGCTGCTGGCAGCCGTCATCGCTGCACATCCCGGGAGGCAGGTCATTGGTAGAACTCGTCTTCAAAAGACGATTAAGCTTTTGCAGAGGATAGGGCTCCCGACTGACTATGACTATATGCTGCATTTTTATGGCCCATATAGTGACGGCCTTCAGGCAGAAATAGGATTGCTTGAACATCTGGGGCTTGTGGAAGAGAAATCGTGTCTTTCGGCGGACGATAGACCTTACTATGTTATCAAGTCAAAGCCAGAGGCTGCTTTGAAAGAAGTAGAAGAGAAATTTGGAGACGCAATTAAGCTGATGGCCCAAGCTGACCCTGTAGTTTTAGAACTGGCCGCAACGTATGATGCTTTCCGTGAAGCTGGGATGACACACGAACAGGCATTAGCGAACATCCGCCGAAAGAAAGGCGCCAAATGCGAAAATAAGAACGAAGAAAAGGCTCTCGAATTGCTTGAAAAACTGTTACCGAAAAAAGCGGCTTAAGGCCCAAACCAGCCGAGGGGCTAACTGTCCGGTAGGTGCTTGACTTTTACACCCCTAACGGGGTATCCGCTTAGGCTGCATTCTCGGCCTCCCTCACCTCCCTTCTTGTTCTTCGGCAGCCCATCGACGAAGGCCTTGTGCGGCGTTATGCCGTTCATGTTCCCACCCTGTTGGGGAACACTCGTTGTTATGAAATCCGTCAGCAGTTCCTGAAAGAGCGTCCAAAACAAAGCGGCTTACCGGAACCCTCCCTCCCTCCCTCCCCGTGGCAAACAGGGGCTTCCCTGACACACCCCATTCCCGGAAAGAGGACGGGGCGGTGACGGGCCGCGACGCCGGTGGCCGCTTTGAAGACCGACGACTCCGCGCCGTCCAACAAGCTCATTGTTTCTTGCCTGCTTGTTCCCTCAAAAAGCAGCCACGGAAGACGGGGCCGCCGGCCGCTTCGTGCCGCTGCGACGCACACAGGCCCGACAAGATTTACAGTTTTTTCTTTGCTTACTTTCTTTTTTCCCAAAAAAGAAAGTAAGTCAGGAGCAGATGCGGTTGCGGCCGGCTTTCTTGGCGTCGTAAAGGCACATATCGGCCTGTTTTATGAGCTCCATGGGACTGCGGCCGTCGTCGGGGAAGGTGGCGACACCGCCGCTCACGGTTATGCGGCGGTTGGGCATGCGGTAGGAGGCGATCTCCTTGAGCAGGCGGTTGGCGAAGGCCACGGCGCCTTTCTTCTCCATGTCGTCGATTATGATGCAGAACTCCTCGCCTCCGAAGCGGCCTACCGTGTCGGTGCTGCGCACCGTCCTGTTGAGGAGACGGGCGAGGGCCTTGAGGACCTTGTTGCCCTCGAGGTGGCCGTAGGTGTCGTTGTAGGACTTGAAGTGGTCGATGTCGAGCATGATGATCGAAAAGGAGCGTTCGTTGCGGGAGCATTTCTTCGTCTCCTTGTTGATCTCGTCCATGATGTAGCGGTGATTGTAGAGCCCGGTGAGGCCGTCGGTTATGCTGAGGCGCCGCATCTCCTCGATGGACTTTACGCGCTCGATGGTGAGGGCCGCGTAGATGGTGAGGAGGGTGAAGAGCGAGATGACCTCGGCCTTGAAGTCGCGGACCACGAAGTCGTTGACGTAGATGATGCCCACTATGCGTCCCTCGATGGTGAGCGGAGCGGCAAGGAGCGAGCGCACCCCCTCCTCGAGGAGCACGGGGTTTAAAGCGGGGAACTCGCGCAGGTCTTTTATGATGGTGGGTGAGGTCTGGGTCAGTATCTTGTCGGTAAGCCCTCCGCGTCTTATGTCCCAGCGGTCGACCTTCTGGAACTCGGCGCTGAAGCCCTTGGACACGACCATCACCATGTTCTCGTTGCGCTCGTCGAAGAGGGCGAGCGAGCCGGCCGGGGTGGCCGTGAGGCGGGTGGCGTAGTCGATTATGGCGTAGCCCACGTCGTTAAGGCTGTCTATGTTCTCGATGACGAGGCCGAGATGGTACAGGCTCTCGTGGTCCTTGAGCATGCGCTGGCGCTCTTCCATCCTGCGCTGGCGCTCGTCGACGAGCTGCCAGAGGAGCCGGGCCGAGACACCGCCCATGAGCTCCGTGTCGGGCCGCTTCATCTTCTTGATGAACTCCCTCACGGAGCTCGAGCCCGTGACGTTCACGATTATGTCGACGTCGGTGGTGACGGCCTCGGCGAGGTCGTGATAGACGGGGATGCCCAGTTTCCTGGCGATGGGGATACCGCGTGCCATGGGGTTCTCGTCGACGACCCACGAAATCTTTATGGTCGAGTCTTCCTTGAAGATTTCGAGGATGGCGGACCCGCCCTTGCCGCAGCCGACGATGCCGAGCTTCACGGTGTCGGGCTTGCCGTCCTGCTGGACATCGCTGTCCCGGCCGTCGATGAGGCCGTAGTAGAGGCCCTTCTCGACGAGCCCGCTTCTGGTGGATGTTCCCATCTTCTCCTTGAGCCCCCTGATGAGCCTTGCGACCCGATAGGGCGTTTCACCCATGAGACGGGATATCTCGCGGTTGGTCACGCCCGCGTGTATGTACTTGAGTATCTCGTATTCCTGGAGCGAAAGGTGCGGCCTGTTATGTTCGTTCACCGATGAACTCCGAGAGGTAGTGAGGGACGGCCTGACTGCGATGACGGGACGTCCCATGCATATCAATGATCTTATCGGCAGAACCGGCAAGGGGCTTTAAGGAGCCCGGAGATCGAGGGATGGAGCGAGGGATGCGGGGCCTTGTCCGGCCGCTGTGGGAAAGGCGCGATGAGTTTGGTCGTGATGGGTCCCGGAACGGCCCTGGGGATCTCTTTCTGTTTCAGCTCGCTCCGGCCTGTGCGGCCCTGTTCCGGACGCACGGCGTTCGGACGCCCCCGGAGAGACCGTCGCATCGAAGAGGACAAGCGCAGGTACACAGCGGCCCTGTCCGCCTGAGGCGGGCAGGGCCTTCTGCTCGCTAACGCATCACCTGTTGTGGCAGAGCTGACAACCCTGGTTGGAGGCGATGGAATTGCCAGACTGGCCGGGCGTGCCGCCGGGCCATGGCTCGCTTATGTAGTCCCACCTGAGGTTGTCGTAGTAGGGTCCTCCGTGTGCGAAGTGGCACGAGAGGCAGAAGACCTTGTGTCCGTCCGTAAAGTCGTCCATGCCGGAGAATGCCGCGCCCGTCGTATCGGTCGGCAGATAGTAGGCATTGGCCGAGTAGTACTTGCTCGCCGTCACGGGCAGGGCCTTGCCGGCCTGGATGACGGCCTGGTTGTAGTTGCTCCTGTCGAGCATGGACACGTGGCAGCCGTTTGCGCAGTTTGCGGCCGCTCCGCGGGGGATCATGGAGTTGACGGCGTGACGCCTGAGGTCGACGTTGGTGCTCCTGTCGAGGTTGGTGGGGCTTATGGCCTCGTGCCAGTTGTCGTGGCACTGGGCGCACCACCTCGACATGGTGGCCGCCTCCAGGCCGCCGGTGCCGTTGCTGCTGTCGTCGCCGCCTCCGTAGACGTTGCTGTTGGCGCTGTCGGTTACGGGGTCGCCGGTGAGGGTGCCCCTGTAGACGGGCCATATGACCTGGTTGTCGTTATCCGTCTCGTTGCCGCCGAAGTAGGAGCCGTTGACGCCGCCCACGTAGCTTTTGTGCTTGTAGAACTCCTTGGAGGTGCCGTTGTAGAACTTGACCCCGCCCTTCTGACCAGCGCCGATGGCCGTCACCCTGAGGTTCCTGAAGAAGTTTATGGTGGAGGACTGGTCGTTGTCGACGCCGTGGGGGTCGTGGCAGTTGGTGCAGGAGAACTCGGCTATCGTCTGGTCGCCGCCCGGGGGCAGGACGTTGGTCATGCCCAGCGAGTGGCCGTACCCGAGGGCCTCCTGGTCGCCGGTACCGGGCGAAAGAGCCCAGGTGTTATCGAGTTCGGGATAGAAATTGCCTCCGGCGCCTATCTTGTTGAAGGGGTCGGTGTCCCACGCCCAGGTGGAGGCGCTTGAGAAGACCTTGGGGGCCACCACGTTGCGGGGGGCGTGCGCGTTCGACGCCTGGGCGCCGTTGTTGGCGTGACACTGGAGACAGAGCTTGTGTATGTCCTTGCGCGTGGTGACGGCGCCGCGCAGGAGTATGAGACTTCCGTCGGGGTTTCCGCCTATGGCCGAGTTGCCCTGACTGTTGTGCATGGTATGGCAGGTGCCGCAGGTGAGTCCGCCGGCACCCTTGTGCACCGCAAAGGACGGAACCGGAGATATGGCAATGAAAATAATGAGGAAGAAAAGAAAGTGGAACGCCGTCGTCTTTCGGGCCATACGCTTCTCCATGATTTCGTTATTTACAGCCCGCGGGCCCGTTTCGAGCCGCCCGGACCGCAAAGACCGCCACCCACGAATCACCACTGTCTCGGCTCTGTCCGGCCCCCCACAGATGTCAGTCCGCCGGGCCGCCACCCCTTGCGGCGCCCATGCAACGTTACCGCCGCCGTGAGGCCAAGTCCGCAACGGACCGAACCTTTCTCATCTCTTTCCCATCATAGCCGCCCATGCCGCCGTTCAGGCAACGGACAGGTTAATTTATTTTAATTTATTTGTCATCTCCTGTCAAGGGTGTTGTGTGAAATTCAGGTGAAAAATCTTCTTATGAAAGGCGGGAAAGGACGGCGGGCCGTTGTCCCGGCGGCCTCCGAGAAGACCGCCGGGACTTGTGGGAGGGGGCCGCAGCAGGGGGGATGATTCCCCCGACAAGTATAGAGGGGCTCACAGGAGGTCCATGATAGCGGCTATCCTCTCTTCTATGGGGGCGGTGTCGAGGCCCTTCTTCTCGTATACTATCTGGGCGTCGGAGAGCCTCTCGATGGCCTCCTTCAGGTCTCCGGCCTTCTCGTGGCGCTCCGCCTCGGCGAGGTAACGGACCTCGGGGCTTGCGAGAAGCTCCTTCAGCTCCATGCCGATACGGGCGATGGCCTTTTCCTGGACCTTGCGTATGAGCTCGGTGTCCGAAGGGAGTTCCGCCACCTTGAGCGGCACCTTGAAGTCTCCGACCTCGACGCCGTCGGTGGACTCCCCGGTGGCCTCCTCCTTCATCTCGACCACGCTGGTGTGGAGGAGCTTGCCCTTGGTGTCGACGACCCGGTAGCCGACGCTCACAAGCCCCACCTTCTTGAAGAAGACGACCTTGTAGGTGATGTCCTCGAATACCGGCTCTTCCAGGTACTTGGGGGGCTCGACGGCCTCGGCGTCGAGTTCGCCGGCCTTTTTCTTCTTCTCCCAGTCGAGGTGTTCGGGATTGCGGACCTTCTTCACGCCCGTCTTGACGCGGACCGTCTTGGTGGTCTCGTGGTGACCGCTCTCCACCTTGTAGTCGAGCACGTCGCCTATCACGAGGTAGTCGGCGCCTGATATCTGGAGGAAGCTCTCCCTGGCCTTTTCGTTCATCTGGCCGGCCAGCTTGACCTCGTACTCCTTGAGGAGCGACTCGATGGCCTCCCGCTCCACGACCCTCACGTCCGGGCTCAGGCGGCGGTAGAGATAGAGGGTTATGTTTGACGAGAATATCTTGCCCGCCTCGGGGCTGTAGCCGGGGCTGCGGAAGGGCATGACGGCGAGCCCCTTTATGGCCCGCTGTTCGAGCTTCTCCCTGAGCGCTTTCATACGGTCGCGCCCGCCCGCGTAGTTGGGGTCTATGTCGACGACGGTCCTCATGTACTGGTAAGCGAGCCCCACCCTGCCCTTCTCGCTCTCCCCGGCCGCCCTCAGGAACTGCTCGTCGAGGAACCTCGTTATGGCGGCGGCGTCGAACTCTATGGAGGTGCGCCGCGCAAGGGGGAGGTCCTTGAGGTAGGCGAAGCCCTCCTTGAACTTCAGGTAGGCCCTGTAGCTTCGGCCGAGGGAGATGAGCTCGAGGCCCTCGCCGATGAGTGTGCGCACGCCCTTCTCCTTTGCGGCGAGTACGAGCGCTCCCACGTCCTCGCTGCCGGGATAGGTCGCCGCGTAGGCGTAGAGCTTGAGGGCCCTGGCGAAGTCGTTTTTCCCGACCGCCTCGGCGGCGGCGTTTACGTAGTAGGCGAGGTTGTCGCGCTTTTCGGCGTCGGCGAGCTTCCCGGCAAGTCCCTCTCGGCCGGGCGCCACCTTCTCGACCTCCCTGTAGCGGGCAAGGGCCGTCCTCCAGTCCTCGTCGGCCGCCGCGCGGTCGCCTTCGGCCTCGAGCCCGGCCGCCGCCTCCGCGCGCAACTGCTCGAGGAAGGCGCCTGCCGCGGGGTCGATGCGCGCGGCCGTCGCCGCCTTCTCCACGGCCTCAACCCTCTTGCCCTCTGCAAGCAGCCTGCGGGCCTCGGCCTTCACGGCCGTCACACGCTCGATTGCGGCCTTGCGCTCGGCTGCGAGCTTCTCTGAGAGCCCGTCCGCCTCTTTTCCGAAACCCCACTCGGCAAGACGGGCCGCCTCCTTCTCAAGCCCTTCTATGACAGGAAGGGGCAGGACGCCGTCAACGCGCCCGCCCTTCATCGCCGACGCCACGCGCTCGTTCAGGCGGTCGCGAAGAAGTCCCTTCACCTCGTCGAGCCTCCGGCACGCCTTCTCGCCGGGCTTCTCGGCGCACAGTGGCTTGAGCCTCTCGTAGGCCTCTTCGAGCCCGCCTGCCGAGATCATGCGCTCTGCCTCTTCGAGCCCCTTGTCGTACGAGGTGGCGCAGGCCTGGAGCACGAAGAGAGCCGTCACGGGAAGGAGCAGTCTTTTCATCTGTAAAACCTCCGGGAGGTTCCGGCCGCAGACCCGCCGCCTCAGTGACGACGGCCCAGGGCGTGGATTTGAAACTGAGGGAACCTTTTCGTAAAAGGGTCACAGACCCCCTTCAAAGACTTTAAATACGAGTTGGTTTCCCCCTGTTTTGCCTGGCAAAACAGGGGGAAACCAACTCGCGTTAAAAGGTTTTGGAGGGAGTCTGAGGGAACCGGGGGCCTGTGACCCTTATTACGAAAAGGTTCCCTCGGTGCAATAAATCAGAGTTTCCTTAAGTATCCCCCTAACTCGAAGAATCCGTCAAGGCGGCGCGACTCAAAGAGGGGCCGGGAGGCTTCACGAGTTGAGCGGACCGGAACTTTCCAGAGAATCTTAGCAGAGAGGCGGAGCCTTTTCAAGTGCCGCCGCGGCGTGCGGCACGTCTTCTACGGCGCCGCCGTCACGCCGCTCACCCTGAAGTTGAAGTCGTAGTTGAGCACGTCGGACCAGTCGAGCCCCCTCGTGGTGGAGCGCGTATCGTCGGCCGTGCCGTAGGGGTTGCCCGGTATGTAGAACCAGTTCACGATGGCGTCCTCGCTGCGCCTCGGTATTATCCAGTACCTCCCCGGCCCGAGCAGCGGACGCTCCGAGGGGTCCTTGGCGAAGGTGAAGTCGAACCACTTGTAGCCGCCGTAGTATGAAACGGTGTCGAGGCTCAGCGGATAGCTTCGCACGCCCTGAAGTCCGGGCTTTCCGCCGTCGTCCTCGACTATGTCGATCCACAGGCTTCCGAGCCGGCCGCCGAACTTGTGGAGCGCAAGCGAGACCCTGTCGAGCAGGATGGGCTCTTCGATCTCGAAGGCCTGGGCCAGCGAGTGGTCCTTTGTGAGGTACTCGGCCGTCTCCTTGTCGAGCGTTCTGTATCCCGTCTCCGAGTCCTTGAGCTTCACGTAGAGGTCCAGGAGCGACGGAAAGTCCATGTTGCCGAACTCGACGGGCGTTCCCGCGGGCCGCTTTGGCCGCTTCACCGCAGGCGGCCTGCGGCGGGGCCGCGGCCTTTCGGCCGGACCGCCGGCGGCGGCCTCGAGCTCGGTGGTCACAATGTAGCTATCGGGAGAAGCGGTCCTCTTCTTTAGGCTTATCTCTATCGTGTCGCTCCTGTAGTCGGCCGAGACCTCCTCGCTGAAGGGAGGGAGCACGGGCGAGGCCCGCCAGGAGTCGTTTATGTCCATGGAGTCCAGTCCCACGGTCTGCTTTATGTGGCGCGGGCTCACGAAGAGGTGACTCTGCTGGGTGTCGTAGGCGAGCCAGCCGAGGTCCGGGTACCAGACCTCTATCCAGGCGTGGCCCCCCTGCCCTATGCTCTGAACGAGCGAGCCCTTTTCGAGCGGCACCTTCCATGTCTTTCCGAGGGAGAGCCCCCCCACCATGCGGGCGGGAACGCCCACGGAGCGCAGGAGCGCCATGGAGAGGTGCGAAAAGTTCTGGCAGTTGCCGTGGCCCTTGCGCAGCGTCCAGAGGGCGTCGTAGGCCGGTATGGGGGTCTTGTAGCGGATGTTGTCGACCACCCAGTTGAGAAGCGCCATGACGGCGGCCTCCTCGCTCCCGGCGCCGTCGGTGAGCCTTCGGGCGAGAGCGCCTATCTCTTCGGCATCGCTCTGTACGAGTTTCGTAGGCGCGAGAAAGGTCCTTACATCGGCGGGGATGCGGGCCGCGTCGAGCGGAAAGGGAGCCGAGCTCGATAGGGGGGCGAGCCCGATGCGAAGCTCCGTCATGAAACGACCGGTCACGCGCACCTCGCCCTTCACGTCGCGCCAGGTGGCGACGGTGAAGGAGTTGCCGAAACGGTCCGTCTCGGTCTCGACGCTCAGGGGCCTGGGACTGAAGTCGAGCCTGTAGTCCCCGGTGCGCTGCCTGACGGTGCGGCTGTCGAAGGACGCGGGGTTGGCGAAGCGGAAGACGAGCTTTCTTAGCCCGCCGCCGGGCACGGCGAAGGTGCGCTCCTGCGTGACCTCCACGGTCGTGCGCATCCCGCCCTCGAGCACGAGCGTGTCGGCCCGCACGGCGGCGGCCAAAAGAAGGACAGCCGCCGCGGCCTCGGCGAGCCGCCGCGCCGGGGAAACTTTTTGAAAAAAGTTTCCCCGGACCCCTTCAAAAACTTTCAATGCCTCCACCTTCGACCTCCAGAGGAAAAAAACACCCTTCAACTGCCTGCTCTCTTCTTTCCCTCAAGAAAGCAGCCACGGGAGACGGGGACAGCGGCCGCTTCGCGCCACTGCGACGCTCACAAGCCCAACAATATCTACACTTTTTTCCTTTGCCTGCTTTCTTCTTTCCCTCAAGAAAGCAGCCACGGGAGACAGGGCCAGCGGCCGCTTCGTGTCACCACGACGCTCACAAGCCCAACAAGATATACGGTTTTTTCTTTGCTTACTTTCTTTTTTTCCAAAAAAGAAAGTAAGTTATTTGGTGGTTGCCGTGAAGACGCCGTCCCAGTCGGCGGGAGGCGGTTTTTTCCGGTACTGATCGCAGCGGTCCATGTACAGGAGCGAGGGACCGTCGCCGGGGAAGCGCTCGACGACGGCGGCGAAGGCCTCGCGGGCGTCGTCGAAGCAGCGGGCGCGGTAGAGCTCGAGGGCCTCGGCGAAGAGGCGGGCGAGCGCCCGCTTGTGCTCGGCTCCGCCGCCGCGGTCCATTAGTTCATATACGGTACAGGGCCGCGCCTTGCCCTTGACCCGCACGAGGTCGATCTCCCGCGCGAGGAAGCGGTCGTTCACGGCGGCGTGGACGGAGTCGCTTATGAGTATGCGGGTGCCGTAGAGCTTGTTCATGCCTTCGAGACGGGAGGCGAGGTTGACGGCATCGCCTATGGCCGTGTAGTCGAACTTGAGCTCGGCGCCCATGTTTCCGACGACAGCCTCGCCGCAGTTGACGCCGATGCCGATGTCGAGCTCCGGCAGGCCCTGGCGCTTCCACGCGGCGTTGAGTTCGGCGAGTTTCTCCACCATGGAGACGGCCGCGTTGCAGGCGCGCAGCTGGTGGTCCTTTACGGGAACGGGGGCGTTGAAGATGGCCATGACGGCGTCACCTATGTACTTGTCGAGCATGCCTTCCTCGTCGAGTACGATGCGCGTCATGGGGCTGAGGTAGGCGTTGAGCAGGGCGACGAGCTCGTCGGGTTTGAGGCGCTCGGAGAGGGAGGTGAAGCCCCTGATGTCGGAGAAGAGTACGGTGACGTCGCGCTTTTCTCCGCCGAGCTTGAGTTTTTCCGGGTCCCTGAGTATCTCGCTCAGCAGTTGCGGCGAGACGTAGGTGGAGAAGGCCCTGCGGATGAAACGGCTCTTGCGCTCGACGACCAGGTTGCGGTACGCCTCGGTGGCGAGGTAGCAGGCGATGAGCGGGAGCGCCTGGAAGACCATGCTCGTGCGAAGGGAGTAGGTCGAGAAGAGGTGGAAGTTGACGGCCACGACCGCCGCGAAGGCGACGACGAAGAGCGCGAGGCTTACGGTCGTGTTGGGGGCCCTCGACAGGAGAAGGGCGAAGAGGACCGGCAGGAGCACTATGACGAGGAGGTCGATGAGCACCACGCCGGAGTCGCGCACTATGTAGCGGCCCTGGAGGACGTTTCCGGCCACGGTGGCGTGGATCTCGACCCCCGGAAAGACGGGGTCCACGGGCGTGTTCCTTATGTCGTAGACCGCTTTTTCGGTGACGCCGACGAAGACGAGCCTGTCGGCCAGTTCTTCGGCGCCGACGCGGCCCTCTATGACGTCGACGGCCGAGTAGGTGGTGAAGGCGCCGCCGGGGCCGTAGAAGTTGAGAGTGAGTGCCCCTTCCTCGTCGAGGGGGGCGACGCGGTCGCCTATGGAGATGGAGTCTATGCCGTAGGGGGCCGTGTGGACCACGAGGTCTCCGCCGAGATAGAGGCGCAGGGCCTCGACGGCGAGGGAGGGGTAGACGGCGTCCCTGTAGCGATAGAGGAGGTGTGCCGAGCGGTAGTAGCCGTCGGCCTGCGCAAGGATGTTGAAGGTTCCGAATCCGGCCGCTCCGGCGGCGACGGCCGGTATGTTGAGCTCGGCGCCGGGGAATCCGATCCACGGCACGGCGTCCGTGCCGCCGTCGATGGTCCTTATGTGCCTGACGGCCGAACGGGAAATGAGCTCGAGGGCCTCGGGGGAGGGCTCTTCGGTCGAGTCCTCGCGGAAGAAGAAGCCCAGCACCACGTTGCCCGCTCCTTCGACGGCCGCGCCGAGTTCGGCGTCGTCTTCCGGGTCGGTGGGCTCGGAAAAGACCATGTCGAAGGCCGCCACGCGGGCCGGGACGAGCGCCCTGACGAGCTCGGCCGTGACGGTACGGGGCCAGGGCCAGCGCCCGAGTTCGTTTATGCTCCTCTCGTCGACGGCCACGATGACGACCCGTGCCGGCGGCTCGCTCTCGCCCCGCAGCTTGAAGAAGGCGTCGGCCGCCTCCATGTCGACGGCCGCTATGAAGACGGGCTTGTACCAGTAGAAGAAGAGTCCGAAGACGGCTGCCGCGGCGCCTATGGCGGCGAAGGCGGCGGTCTGGGACCCGGCGGCCCTCACCGCTTCTCGAGCTCCCTGATGAAGAGTTTTATGGTCTCGCCGTGGCGGCCATCTGGATAGTCCCTCAGGTAGCGCCGGAAGAGTTCGAGCGCCTCGGCGTCGTTGCCTGCATCCATCTCGATGAGGCCCGCCGAGTAGAGGGCCGTCTCAACGTGGGGAAGCTCGGGGTAGTCGTTGACGACCGTCATGTATTCGGCCATGGCCTTGTCCCTGTCGCCGAGGTAGCGGGAGTAGACGGTTCCGCGCGCAAGGTGGGCCTCGGCCTTTATGGCGGGCTCGGACGCCATGTCCACGGCTATGCGGAAGACCCGCAGCCCCCCGTCGTAGCGGCCGCTGTCGGCGAGGTAGTGGCCGTAGTTTATGTTCCACCGGGCCATGATGTCGGCGAGCCTTCCGGCCTGCTCCCACTCAACGGGCGCGTCCACGTCGGTCACGGCCAGAAGCGTCTCTCTCACCTCGTCGAGGGCCGTGCCGCGCTCCACCTCCACCGGAGTTATGGGGGCGATCCCCCTGGTGTTCTCCGTCATGGCGCCCCCGGTGAGAACGACGGAGCCGCCGTCGTCGCCGGAGACCTCGACTTCGCCCTCGGTTCCGAAGAGGACGTTGGCGTCGCCTTCGTTCATGACGACGAAGTCCGTGCCCTTCACGCCGGCCGTGCTCGTTCGGGTGCGCACCCGCACGTCGGAGGTGCCGAAGTAGCCGGCCACGACGGCGCGTAGCTTGCCCGTGAGGAGCGAAAAGAGCCCGGTGCGCTCCTTCTTCCTCCTGTCCACGACAAAGCGGGTCACCTCGATCTCGCTCGAGTTGCCGACCATGAGTGTGGAGCCGTCGCCGAACTGCAGCATGACGCGGCCGCGCTCGCCGGTCCTCACCCTGTCGCCCTCGGCCACCGGCGCGCCGCGCTGCGCGGGCCGCCAGCGCTCGGCGCCGCGTGAAAGAAGCGATACCTCGCCGCTCATGGCCCTAATCTTGCCGACCTCCGCGGCGGCGTGGGCCGCCGCGAGTGTCAACGCCGCCAAAAGCGGCACAAACACCATCGAGAGCCCCGTCTTCATTCTCCCTCCTTGAGCGTCCACAGCAGTTCGCCGCCCCCCTTGGCCCCGGCGACGATGAGTTTGAGCGCCGCCGCCCCCTTGCCCGGGATCGGCCCCTCGCCGGCGGGACCGTACCTCGGAAAGCGCACGAGGTAGACAACGCTCCAGGGGTCTATGTAAGGGAAGAGCTCGGTGAGAAGGGGGTTGCCTCCGTCAAGGCGCCTTATCTCTATCGGCTCCACCCTGGCCGAGCCGTCGTCGAGGTAGAGCCGCCAGATGGAGTCGCGGCGGTCGAAGTCGTTCCACCTCTCATCGGGCGTGAAGGCCGAGACGAGGAACTCGTTGCTCCTCTCGGCCGCCTCCAGCTCGCGCTGAACCATGACGGCCTTGAGGTCGTCGTCGAGGAGGAAGCGCCGGGCGTACTCGTCCACGTAGGCCCGCCTGAAGGCCGGGCTCTTGTAGGTGGCGTATATGTAGAGACGCGACTCGAGCTCCTCGTATATCTTGCGCCCCTTGGTCCAGGCCGAGAGCGTCTCGAAGTAGGTCGGCTCCCCGCCGCCGCCGAGCGCGGCGCAGCCCGCAAGCACCGCGGCAAGCAGCGCGGCGGCCGAGCGCCTGCGCAGCGCCGCCGCGGCCGCCTCAGACGACGGGCGGAAAAAAGTTCGCATTGTCATCCCCGTTTCCCCCTGCGCAAGAAGGGTGTTGCCGGAGCTCTGCCGCCGCAGGGACGCCTACTTGAAGAGCGTTAGTTGCGGCGGTCCCGGCTCCATGCATTCGACCGGGTAGTCACCGGTGAAACATGCGTCGCAAAAACTCGATCCCGCCCCGGCCACGGCGGCGTACATGCCCTCGACACTGAGGTAGCCGAGGGTGTCGGAGGTGATGAAGGCGTTGATCTCGTCGATGCTCTTGCGGGCCGCTATGAGCTCGTCGCGCGTGGGCGTGTCTATGCCGTAGTGGCATGAGCAGATGGTGGGAGGCGAGCTTATGCGCATGTGTATCTCCCTTGCGCCCGCCTCGCGTATCATCTTTATGATCTTGCGGCTCGTCGTCCCGCGCACGATGGAGTCGTCGACGACCACCACGCGCTTGCCCCTTATGATGTCGCCTATGGCGTTGAGCTTTATCTTTACGCCGAAGTGGCGTATCGAGTCCTTGGGCTCGATGAAGGTCCTGCCCACGTAGTGGTTGCGCGTAAGCCCCTTTTCGAAGGGCAGCCCGCTCTGCTCGGCGTAGCCGATGGCGGCGGCCACACCGGAGTCCGGGACGGGCACCACGATGTCGGCCTCTACCGGGTGTTCGCGGGCCAGCATCCGGCCGAACCGTTTTCTCACGGCGTAGACGTTGGCGCCGAATATGGTGCTGTCGGGCCTTGCGAAGTAGATGAACTCGAAGACGCAGGGCGTGTAGCCGGCCCCGGCGAAGGGCTTGAAGGACTTAAGTCCGCTCTCGTTTATGAGCAGCACCTCGCCGGGCTCGATATCCCTTACGTAGCGGGCCTCGATGAGGTCGAAGGCGCAGGTCTCGGAGGCGACGACCCAGGCGTCCCTGAGCCTGCCCAGCGCAAGGGGTCGGAAGCCGTTGGGGTCGCGCACGGCGACCAGGTTCTTCTCGGTGAGCACCAGGAGCGAGTACGCCCCCCTCACCTGCTCGAGCGCCGCCGCGAGCCTCTCCACAAGGGTGTTTTCGCGGCGGGCGGCTATGAGGTGGACTATGACCTCCGTGTCCATGTTGGACTGGAAGATGGAGCCGTAGGCCTCGAGCTCGGCCCTCACGCGCATGGCGTTCACGAGGTTGCCGTTGTGGGCGATGGCGAGCCCTCCCCTCGAGTACTCGACGACGAAGGGCTGGGCGTTCCTTATGTGCGAATCGCCGGAGGTCGAATACCTCACGTGGCCTATGGCCATGGACCCCTTGAGCTCCGAGAGGACGTCGGCCGTGAAGGTGTCGGCCACGAGCCCCATGCCCTTGTGGGAGTGGAGCTTCTCACCGTCGGAGGAGGCTATGCCGGAGCTCTCCTGCCCCCTGTGCTGGAGGGCGTAGAGCCCCAGGTAGGCGAGGTTGGCCGCCTCCGGGTGTCCGTAGACGCCGAAGACGCCGCACTCGTCGTGAAACCTGTCGTCCATCAACCGGAAACCTCCCATACCCGCCGTCCCGGCAAAGGCCGGTCCGAAGAGAGTGCCTTGGGCCGCCCTATCTTCCGGCAAAGGCTTCGACGGCTCCGCTCCAGGCCTTCTCCACATCCTTCACCGCGACGTCGACGAGGTCGTTTATCCTGAGCCTGTCGCCGCCCACGCGGCCTATCACCGTGAACGGCACGCCCGCGCGGGCGCAGAGCCCGCGCAGCGACTCCACGTCGCCGGGAGCCGCGCTCGCCACGACGCGGCCGTGGCCCTCGCCGAAGAGGAGGGCGTCGGGACGCATGGAGCCGCCGTCGATCTCGACGACGGCGCCCAGGGGGCCGCCGGGACTCATGCAGGCCTCGGCGAGGGCCACGGCGAGCCCTCCGTCCGAGAGGTCGTGGGCCGAGCGCAGAAGGCGCAGTGCCGCGGCCTCGACGCAGAGGGCGTGGAGCGAACGCTCGCCCTCGAGGTCGGGCCCGGGCGGCATCCCGGCGTCGACGCCGTGGACGACCTTCAGGTACTCGCTTGCGCCGAGCGTCGGCTCGGCGTCGCCGAGAAGGACGATGACGTCGCCCTCGCGGGAGAACCACTGGACGGTGCGGCTCTCCACGTCGTCGAGAAGGCCCACCATGCCCACAGTCGGCGTCGGATAGACCGAGCGGCCCGAAGTCTCGTTGTAGAAACTCACGTTTCCGCTCACCACCGGCACGCCGAGGGCCCTGCAGGCGTCGCTCATGCCCCGTATGGACTCCCTGAACTGCCACATCACCTCCGGGCGCTCGGGGTTGCCGAAGTTGAGACAGTCGGTCACGGCCAGCGCCCTTGCGCCGCTGACGGCGAGGTTCCTCGCGGCCTCGACGACGGCGGCGGCCCCGCCCCTGTAGGGGTCGAGGTAGCAGTAGCGCGAGTTGCAGTCCACGGTGAGGGCCAGGCCCTTCTTCGTGCCCTTTATCCTCAGCACGGCTGCGTCCGAGCCCGGAGAGACGACCGTGTCGGTGCGGACCGTGTGATCGTACTGGCGGTAGACCCAGCGCTTGCTCGCAATGTTGAGCGAGCCCATGAGCGTGACGAGCGCGGCGCCGAGGTCGTCGGGAACCGGCAGCCCCGCCGTATCGAGCCTGGCGGCCCCGTCGTGCGAGGGGGGCCGCGCGGCGGGCCTGTCGTAGACCGGCGCCGCATCGGTGAGGGCGTCGACCGGGATGTCGGCCTCCACGTTCCCGCCGTCGCGCACCACGACGCGGCCCGTATCGGTCACCTCGCCTATGACGGCCGCCTCGAGGTCCCACTTCCTGAATATCTCCATGAGAGGGCCTTCGCAGCCCCGGCGCGCAACGATGAGCATCCGCTCCTGGCTCTCCGAGAGCATGACCTCGTAGGCGTTCATCCCCTCCTCGCGCCTCGGCACGCGCGAGACGTCGATCTCGATGCCCGCGCCTCCGCGCGAGGCCATCTCAACGCTCGACGACGTGAGCCCCGCGGCCCCCATGTCCTGGATGCCGACGATGTAATCGGTCCTGAAGGCCTCGAGGCACGCCTCGAGCAGGAGCTTTTCCGTGAAGGGGTCGCCCACCTGGACCGTGGGACGGCGCTCCTCGCCCCCCTCGCCGAAGACGTCGCTCGCCATGACGGCGCCGTGGATGCCGTCGCGGCCCGTCTTGGAGCCCACGTATATGACGGGATTGCCCGGACCCGCGGCCCTGCCGAGGAATATGGCGTCCCTCTTCGCAACGCCGACCGTCATGGCGTTGACCAGGCAGTTGCCGTCGTAGCTCTCGTGGAAAGAGACCTCGCCGCCCACGGTGGGCACGCCCATGCAGTTGCCGTAGCCCGCTATGCCGGCCACCACCCCCTCGAAGAGGTACCTGGTCCTCGGGTTCTCCGTCGAGCCGAAACGCAGCGAGTTGAGCGAGGCCACGGGCCTTGCGCCCATGGTGAATATGTCGCGCAGTATGCCGCCCACGCCGGTGGCGGCGCCCTGGTAGGGCTCTATGAAGGACGGATGGTTATGGCTCTCCATCTTGAAGACCACGGCCAGGCCCCCGCCTATGTCCACCACCCCGGCGTTCTCGCCGGGACCCTGGATTACATGGGGAGCCTCGGTCGGAAAGTTCCGCAGGTGCACCCTCGACGACTTGTACGAGCAGTGCTCGCTCCACATGACCGAGAATATGCCCAGCTCCACGAGGTTGGGCTCGCGGCCCAGGACCTCGACTATCTTCCCGTACTCCCCGGCCGTGAGCCCGTGGTCACGGACCGTCTCTTCGCTGATCTTCACCGACTCAAAACCCCCGTGCGCCTTCCTCTCCGGTTCTTGCCCCGGCCCTCCTAAAATACATCAAAAAGGCCCGGAGTACAAGAGTCAAGGAGGCCCGGAGCCGCCCCATCCGGCGAGATTTCCGGCGCAAGGGCATGGTTCCCCCGGAAGATCAGAGCACGCCCCGCTCGGCGAGCATGCGCCGGGCCTTTCTCAGGACCTCGCGCTCGTCGTCGTAGGAGAGCGCCTCCTCTGCCTCGTCGACGGGGAACCACCGGCACTCGACCACTTCCTCGTCATGGTCGGCCACGTCGCCCCCCGTATACTCCATGAGGAAGAAGTAGACGATCTTGAGGAAGCGTCTCGTCCCCTCCTCGTCCCTCGCCGAGTAGAAGTAGTGTATGGGAGCGATCCTGGCCACTATGCGCCCCTCCAGTCCCGCCTCCTCCCTCACCTCCCGGTGGGCCGTGCGGGCGATGTTCTCCCCCTCCTCCACAAGCCCCTTGGGCAGCGTCCACACCCGGCCGCCCTTGACCGAGACGAGCGCCACCTCCACCCCCCCGCCGGCGCGCCTGAAGACAACGCCTCCGGCCGAAAGCTGCCGCGTCGTCTTTATCTCCGTCCTCTTCATTCCTGCGGAAGCCTCGGCGTATTTAAGGAAGCTCCGATTAATTACCCTGGGGGAAACTTTCTGTAGAAGGGCCATAGGGCCACGTTTCCCCCAGACCCATCGTATGTTATTCGGATCTTCGGCTGTACCGGGGGGTTCGGGCCGCAAAGGCGTAAAAACCCCGCCTGGCGCGGGCCGAACCCCCGGTACAGCCTCCCCGAGGCAACCGGCGCGGGCAGGACGCCCCCTTCAATTACGCTGGGGGAACCGTGGGCCATAGCCCCACGGTTCCCTCAGTGCAACAAATCAGAGTTTCCTTAACATCGCCCCTTTACGGACAAGGCGCCGGCCGGGTCGCCCGGTCCGCGCCAGGCGGGGTTCTTTTACGCCTTTGCGGACCGGGCGACCCGGCCGGCGCCTGTCTACAGGGGTTCCCCGGTGGCGAGCCTGACGATACCCGCCTCCCGTGCCGCCTCGAGCGCGGCCCCGTACTCGTCGTCCCTTACCGGGCGGTCGAGCGGCGGCCTTTCTTCGGCCATGTAGCACGGTCTGTACTGGTCCATTATGTTGACGTAGCTTCGGGGAGAGACTCTCGAGGCGACGAACTCCATGACCGCCCTCGTGCCGGCCAACCCTCCGGGCAGGACGAGATGACGGATTATTAGTCCCCGGCGAGCCACGCCGTCGCCGCCGACCTCGAGGTCGCCGACCTGGCGGTGCATCTCCGCCACCGCCTCCCGTGAACGCTCCACATAGTCCGCCGCACCGGAGAGGCTCAGGGCCGCGGCGTTGTCGCCGTACTTCAGGTCCGGCATGTATATATCGAATATCCCTTCGAGAAGGCGCAGCGTCTCCACGGACTCGTAGCCGCCGCAGTTGTAGACGAGCGGTATTTCAAGGCCCAGCTCTACGGCCCTGGGCAGGCTCTCCACTATCCGGTACGTCTGGTGGGTCGGCGTGACGAAGTTTATGTTGTGGCAGCCCCGGCGCTGGAGCGCGAGCATCATGGAGACGAGGCCCTCGCTCTCGACCTCGTCGCCGTCGCACATATGGCTTATGTCGTAGTTCTGGCAGAAGACACAGCGCAGGTTGCAGCCCGTCATGAAGATCGCGCCGCTTCCGTAGCGGCCCACGAGGGGCGCTTCCTCGCCGAAGTGGGGGGTGAAGGACGAGACCACGGCCCCCGGGCCCGTGCGGCAGAGGCCCTTCTCGCCCTCGAGCCTTGCCGCGCCGCAGCGGTGCGGACAGATGCGGCAGCGCCTCACGAGGTCGCGGAGCGCCCGGATGCGCTCGTGGAGCTCGCCGCTCTCGTAGAGCCCGATATAGGAAGGACGCCGTGCGATCACCGGGCGGCCGCTCCTCCTCCCGGCCCGCCGCCGCCCCTCACGCCCCCTTCTCCCGCTTGTCCAGGCACTTTACGCAGAGCGTAGCGTAGGGCACGGCCTTGAGCCTCTCCTCCGGTATCTCCTCGCCGCACTCCTCGCATATCCCGTAGGCCCCCTCGTCGAGCCTCGTTATGGCCGCGTCGAGCTGCTCGAGCTCGCGCCGGCGCGCATCGGCGATGATGAGCCCCGTATCCTCCACAAGGTCCATGAGGGCCAGCTCCTCGAAGTCATGGGGGTTGTCGAACTGGGCGTTGTACTCCTTGCCCAGCTTCCTGAAGACGTCGTCGCGCAGGTCGTTCCACATGCGGCGCTTGCGATCCATCAACATCCTTCTGAGCCTGTGCATACGCTTGTCGGCCATGACACCCTCCCTGAGGCATGGAAGCTCTTCCCGGCGCGGTGGTCACAGTCCCGGCCGCGGCCCGCGCCCTCACTGCGAGCCGGTGATGCCGTATCTCTCGAACCTGCTGTATATGCAGCCGCAGTACTTCTGCCGGTACAGGCCGTACTCCTTCGACTTCTCCACCCCCTCCCGCCAGCCCTCCCTGAAGTCGCGGTAGAGGAACTCCACGCCGTGGACACGAGCCGCCCTCTCCCCCTCGGCCCTCACGGCCTCGTGGTCCTGGTAGCGGCTGTAGAGCAGCGAGCTCGTGAAGGCGTCGAAGCCGCGGCTCGAGGCCAGCCGGGCCGTGGCCTCGAGCCGCAGTGCGTAGCAGCGGCGGCACCTCTCGCCGAAGGGCGGATGGCGGGAGTCGCGGGCATGCGGCCCGACCACCTCGGCCACGAACTCCTCGGGCCTGTACTCCTCGTCGCAGAGGATGTCGAGCCTCATGAGCATGGCGAGTCTCTTCACCGCGTCGAGCCTGCGGCGGAACTCGCTCTCCGGATGGATGTTGGGATTGTGGAAGTAGCCCGTCACCTCGGCCTCGCCCTCGAGCATCTTCTTGACGGGGTAGATTGAGCAGGGGCCGCAGCACATATGTACGAGCACGCGTTTCATGGCGCTTACAGCCTCTATGGAAAAAAACGGCCTCTCCGGCGCGTCAGAAGAGTCTGCCCTGGCCGGGCCCCTGCTCGGGCAGGACCCTCCCGAGGTGGCCGTAGGCGGCCGGCGTGGCCACCCTGCCCCTGGGCGTGCGCTTTATGAAGCCCTGCTGAAGCAGAAAAGGCTCGTAGAGGTCCTCGATGGCGTCCTTCTCCTCGTGGAGCGAGGCGGCCAGGCTCTCGACACCGACGGGGCCGCCGCCGAACTTGTCTATTATGGCCAGCATTATGCGCCGGTCCATCTTGTCCAGGCCGAGCGTGTCTATCTCGAGCATGTTGAGGGCCAGGTCGGCCACCTCGGCCGTTATTACGCCGTCGGCCTTCACCTCGGCGAAATCGCGCACCCGGCGCAGCAGCCTGTTGGCTATCCTCGGCGTTCCCCGCGAGCGGCGGGCCACCTCGAGCGCTCCGTCGCGGCTCACCTCGAGACCCAGTATGGAGGCCGACCGCTCCACAATCGTACGAAGCTCCTCGGCCGAATAGAACTCGAAACGCTGGATGACGCCGAAACGGTCGCGGAGGGGCGAGGAGAGAAGACCCGCCCTCGTCGTGGCGCCTATGAGGGTGAAACGGGGGAGATCGAGCTTCACCGTCCGGGCCGAGGGACCCTGGCCGATGATTATGTCTATCTGGAAGTCCTCCATCGCCGGGTAGAGTATCTCCTCCACCACCGTCGGCAGACGGTGTATCTCGTCGATGAAGAGGACGTCGCCTTCCTCGAGATTCGTCAGTATGGCCGCCAGGTCCCCCGACTTCTCCAGCGCCGGTCCCGACGTGGCCCGCATCTGCGCCCCCATCTCGTTGGCCGTGATCGACGCAAGCGTCGTCTTGCCAAGCCCTGGAGGACCGTAAAAGAGCACGTGGTCCAGCGACTCGCCGCGGCCGCGGGCCGCCTCTATGAAGACGCGCAGGTTCTCCTTTATCCGCTCCTGGCCTATGTACTCGTCGAGAAGCCGCGGCCTCAGGGTGGCGTCGATCTTCTCCTCGCCCTCGAGCCTTGCCGGGTCGGTGTGGCGCTCCCTCATGGTATCCGCCTTTCGCGCTCCGCCGCGCTTCACGAGGCCAGAAGCCTCAACGCCTCCTTGAAGAGTCCTTCAAAATCCGCTCCGGGCGCGGCATCCGACGCCTTCTTAACCGCCTTCTCGGCCTGGGCCGCCTTGTAGCCGAGGTTTACGAGCGCCGAGACCGCATCCACCTCGACCCCCTCGGCCGGAGCCTCCCCGCCCCCGGCGGACTCGGCCCTCAACTCGGCCGCCTTGTCCTTCAGCTCGAGCACGAGCCTCTCGGCCGTCTTGGCCCCCACCCCAGGTATCCGCCGGAGCCTCTCGGCGTTCCGCGAGGCCAGCGAATCGAGAAAGGCCTCCGTCGATATGCCGGAGAGTATGTTTCGCGCAAGCCGCGGCCCCACCCCGCTCACACCGAGAAGCAACTGGAATATGCGCTTCTCCTCGGCGCTCAGGAAACCGTAGAGCTCTATGCGCTCATCCTTCATGTACGCCTGGGTCTTGAGCGTCACCGTCCCCTCGGGGTCGGGCAGCTCGTAGTAGGTCGAAAGAGGAATGATGACCTCGTAGCCCACCCCTCCCACGTCGATGACCACCGACTGGGGAGACTTTTCGAGGACCTTTCCGGTAAGAAGGGCGATCATGGACGGCCGCTTCCCGCTTCAGCCCCGCACGGCCGGAGACGCCGCCCTGCGGCGTCTCTCCGTGCCGGCATGATGGATATGACATATGGCGACGGCCAGCGCGTCGGCCGCGTCGGCCCCCCGCTTCTCCGCGCACCCCAGCAGCCTCGTCACCATCTTCTGAACCTGACGTTTCGACGCCCCGCCGTAGCCGACCACCGACTGCTTCACAACGCTGGGGCTGTACTCGAAGACCGGCAGACCGCGCTGGGCGGCGCAAAGGAGAACAACACCCCTTGCGTGCCCGAGCACGAGCGCGCTCCTTACGTTCATCCCGTAAAAGAGCCCCTCGACCGATACGGCGTCGGGCCGGTGCTCGTCCATCACCACGCCGAGCGACCCCCATATGGAAAAGAGCCGCGCCGGAAGCCCCCCTCCCGGCTCCGCCGCCCCCGACACGGCGGCCACCGAACCGCTCGCCACGTGAACAAGCACGCCTCCGGGACCGCTCTCGACCACCCCGTAGCCCGTAGACCTGCTCCCCGGATCCACCCCCAGTACCCTCACATACAGCCCTTACTTTCTTCTTGGAAAAGCTCCGATCAATTACCCTGGGGGAAACTTTCTGTAGAAGGGCCTCAGGCCCACGTTTCCCCCGGACCCATCGTATGTTATTCGGGTCTTCGGCTGTACCGGGGGTTCGGCCCGCGCCAGGCGGGATTTTTTACGCCTTTGCGGACCGAACCCCCGGCACAGCCTCCCCAGAGGCAACCGCCGCGGGCAGGACGCCCCCTTCAATTACGCTAGGGGAAACTTTCTGTAGAAAGTTTCCCCCAGACCCCCTTCAAAGACTTTTAATTCCCTGCGGTTTATCCCGATTTTGCAAGCAAAATCGGGATAAACCGCAGGGCGTTAAAAGTTTTTGGAGGGAGTCTGAGGGAACCTTTTTACAAAAAGGTTCCCTCAGTACGCTCACACGGCCCTGTCCAGCGCCTCCGGCGGTATGTCGAAGTTGGCGTACACGTTCTGTACGTCGTCGAGGTCTTCGAGGTCGTCGAGCAGGCGCAGCACCTGGTCGGCCGTCTTCCCTTCCACGCGCACCGTGTTCTTCGGTATCATCGAGAGCTCGGCCATCGTATACTCCAGCCCCATCTCGTCGAAGGCCTTCTTCACGTCGTGGAAGTCCGACGGCGAGGTGTAGACCTCGAACACACCGTCCTCGTCGTTTCTCACCACGTCGTCGGCCCCGGCCTCGAGGGCCGCCTCCATGAGACGCTCTTCGGAGACGCTCTCGATATCGAAGGTTATGAGTCCCCTGTGGTCGAACATCCAGGCCACCGAACCGCTCTCGCCGAGACGTCCGCCGGCCTTGGAGAAGACGTGGCGCACCTCCGAGGCCGTGCGGTTACGGTTGTCAGTCATGAAGGCCACCAGGACGGCGACACCGCCGGGAGCGTACCCCTCGTAGACGCCTTCCTCGTAGTTCACGTCGCCGAGCTCGCCGGCCCCCTTCTTTATGGCCCGCTCTATGTTCTCGCCCGGCAGGTTCTCCGACTTCGCCCGGTCTATGGCCGCGCGCAGCCTCGGATTGGACGCGGGATCGGACCCTCCCATCTTGGCGGCCACCATGATCTCCTTTACGAGCTTGGAGAATATCTTGCCCTTTTTCGCATCGCTGCGGGCCTTCTTGTGCTTTATGTTGGCCCACTTGGAATGTCCGGCCATTCGGCTCTCTCCCCCCTGAAAAGGAAACTCTGATTTATTGTACTGAGGGAACCTTTTTGTAAAAGGGTCATAGACCCACGGTTCCCTCGGACTCCCTCCAAAAACTTTTAACGCGAGTTGGTTTCCCCCTGTTTTGCTTGGCAAAACAGGGGGAAACCAACTCGTATTGAAAGTCTTTGAAGGGGGTCTGGGGGAAACTTTCTACAGAAAGTTTCCCCCAGGGTAATGAGTCGGGGTTTCACGGGATTATATAACACAGGGAGGCGGGATTTGTAAACACGCTTATCGAGGAAGGGACGGAAGGAAGGGCTCTCAGCGGCCGCCTTCGAAGCGTTTTATGTCGAGCTCCTTCATCTTCATGAGAAGCGTGTTCCTGTGTATCTTCAGCTCCCTTGCCGCCTCGCTGCGGTTCCAGTTGGTCTTCTTCAGCACGCCCACGATGTAGCGGCGTTCGAAGGCGCGGCAGGCCCCCTTGAAGTCCAGCGGCTCGCTCCCCCCTGCATCTTCGACATCCTTGAAGAATATCTCCACCGGCAGATCGTCGGTCGTTATCTCCGAGCCCTCCCTGGCGAGCACCACTATGCGCTCCATGAGGTTCTCGAGCTCGCGCACGTTGCCGGGCCAGCCGTACTCGCTCAGCACGTCCAGGGCGTCGGGCGATATCCTGCGGATGGACTTGTTGTAGCGCTTGCTGAAACGGTCGAGAAAGTGGCTTGCAAGCAGCGGGATGTCCTCGCGCCTCTCGCGCAGCGGCGGCAGCACGATGGGTATGACCCTGAGCCTGTAGTAGAGGTCGTCGCGGAACTCGCCCTGCTTCACGGCCTGCTCGAGATCGGTGTTGGTCGCCGCGATGACCCTGATATCGACCTTTATGGGCACCAGGCTGCCCACGCGCTCGAAACTCTTCTCCTGAAGCACGCGCAGGAGCTTGGCCTGGAGCTTTAGCGGCATGCTCGATATCTCGTCGAGGAATACCGTGCCGCCGTCGGCGTACTCGAGCTTGCCTATCTTGCGCTTGTAGGCGCCGGTGAAGGCGCCCTTCTCGTGGCCGAAGAGCTCGCTCTCCATGAGCTCGCCCGGTATGGCCCCGCAGTTGACGGCGACAAAAGGCTTCTCCCGCCTGTCGCCGAGGCTGTGGATCGCCCTGGCCACGAGCTCCTTTCCCGTGCCGCTCTCGCCGGTGATGAGGACGTTGGACGAGCTCTTGCCCACCTTCTCGACCATGTCCATCACCCGCCTCATGGCCGGAGAACGGCAGATGAAGTGCTTGTCGCCCAGCTTGTTGTGGAGTTCCTCGCGCAGAAGCGCTATCTCGCGGCGAAGCGTCTGGCCGTCGGTGTAGCGCTGAAGGGTGGCCAGCAGGTCGGCCTCCTCGAAGGGCTTGGTGATGTAGTCGTATGCGCCCATACGCAGCGCCTGCACCGCCTTCTGGGCGCTGTCGGTCGCCGAGAGCATGACCACGCCTACGTCGGGGTCCACGTCCTTTATCATGTCCAGCGCCTTCAGGCCGTCGACCTTCGGCAGATTGATGTCCATCAGGACCACGTTGACCGGAAGGTTCTTCACCACCTCCACGGCCTCAAGACCGTTGTCGACCGAGACCGTCTCGTAGTGATCCCCCAAAAGAAGCTCCAGCGCCTCCCTGAGATGCCTGTCGTCGTCTACTATGAGAACTATGGGCTTTTTCACCGTACTTCGCCCCGCCGACGCCACATCCGTGAACCCGCGGCCCCGCGCCGCGACTGCTTCACCCCCTCGTGCGCACCATCCCGCGCGCCGGAGCCGCAGGCCGGAAAACAGCAACAATGCGCACTGAGGCAAGTATAATTATGATAACTATTTATAATTCATGGCAAGACGTTTGTCAATGCCGTTGTTGAGACATTGAGACCGCCCGCTATCGTCTTTGTGATGGGGGAACCGCTGCCGGTCATGTAAAGAGGGTTTCACCTCCCCCTGCGGCGCAGCGGGGCAGGGAGACGACGGCGGTGGCGCATCGAAACGAAGGACGACGGTAAAAAGGGGGAGACGGTCCGGCTGCCGCGCCCGACGGGACGGGGAGGACGGGGACGGCGGCGCCGATGCCCGGGGGGAGTTTGGCTGGGGGACCAGGATTCGAACCTGGGTTGACGGGTTCAGAGCCCGTAGTCCTGCCGCTAGACGATCCCCCAGCGGTCAGAGTCGGCGTGTTGCGTGAGCGCACTATAGCTTAATTGGAACGGCCCGGATAGTCAAGTCTTTTTTCCCGCGGCCCGCTCTGCGGCGCGGCGGCCGGCGAAAGTCTATTGTTGTGGAAGCTCTGATTAATTACCCTGAGGGAACCTTTTTGTAAGAAGGTTCCCTCAGACTCCCTCCAAAAACTTTTAACGCGAGTTGGTTTCCCCCTGTTTTGCCTGGCAAAACAGGGGGAAACCAACTCGTATTAAAAGTCTTTGAAGGGGGTCTGGGGGAAACTTTCTACAGAAAGTTTCCCCCAGCGTAATGAAGGGGGTCCGGGGGAAACGTGGGTCTATGGCCCTTCTACAGAAAGTTTCCCCCGGTGCAATGAATCAGAGTTTCCTTGTAATTTGCCCTCCGTGATGTTAAGATCACATCTATTTCAATTCAACGGCTCAAGGTTCAGCTTGCCGGCACGGCCCCATGACGCGCTCCAGCAATACCGACAGGAAAAGACTCGCCCCCTGGCTCAGGAAGCCGCTGGGGCGCCGCAGCGGCCTTCACCGCATGAAGGCCATGCTCAGAAGCCGCAACCTCCACACGGTATGTGAGGAGGCGAGGTGCCCCAACATCGGCGAGTGCTTCTCCAAGCCCACGGCCACGTTCATGATCCTCGGAGACCGCTGCACGAGGAACTGCTCGTTCTGCAGCGTCGAGGGAAGCGGCCGGCCCGCCCCGCCCGACCCCGGCGAGCCGCGGAACATAGCCGAGGCCGCCCGCGAACTGGGACTCCGGCACGTGGTGGTGACGTCCGTCACGCGCGACGACCTGCCGCTCGGCGGCGCAGAGCAATTCGCCTTGACAATAAGGGCCTTAAGAGATACGATTCCCGGCATTTTGGTGGAGGTGCTCACCCCCGACTTCGGCGGCGACAGGGCCGCCCTCGACGTGGTGCTCGACGAGGGACCCGACATCTTCAACCACAACCTCGAGACGGTCCGCTCCCTCTATCCGCTCGTGAGGCCCCAGGCCGACTACGAAAGATCGCTCCAGGTCCTCGGCCGGGCCGCGGCGCGCGGGCTCACCGTCAAGTCGGGCATAATGGTGGGCTTCGGCGAGTCGGTCCGGGAGGTCCTGGGCCTCCTCGACGACCTGAAGGCCGCGGGATGCTCCATGGTGACCATCGGCCAGTACCTGCGCCCCGCGAGGGACAACATCGAGGTGGCACGCTACGTGGAGCCCCGGCTCTTCGAGGAATACGGCCGCTACGCCCGGGAGATAGGCATCCATCGCGTCTACTCCGGTCCCTTCGTTCGCAGCTCCTACAACGCCGAAGAGGTGTACGCCGGCGGAGCGCCGTCGTGAGGCGCAAGAGGTTTTCCGGGAATAGAACACTTACGAGGTCACCCCGCACATAAATGGAAGAATTTCATCGCATAAAGAGGCTTCCGCCCTATGTCTTCAACATCGTAAACGAGCTGAAGATACAAGCGCGCAGAAGAGGTGAGGACATAATCGATCTCGGCATGGGCAACCCCGACCAGCCCACGCCGCCCCACATAGTCGACAAGCTCGTCGAGGCGGCGCGCAACCCGCGAAACCACCGCTACTCGGCCTCGCGCGGCATCTACAAGCTGAGGCTCGCCATAACGGACTGGTACAGGCGCCGCTACGACGTGGACCTCGATCCCGAGACCGAGGCGGTCGCCACCATAGGCTCCAAGGACGGGCTCGCCCACCTGGCCCTCGCCGTCATAGGTCCCGGCGACGTGGTCTTCGTGCCCAACCCGACCTACCCCATACACGCATACTCGGTCGTCATAGCCGGCGGGGACCTGCGCAGCATCCCGCTGTTTCCGGGCTCGGACTTCTTCGACGAGCTCCAGCGGGCGACGATGGAGATGTGGCCCAGGCCAAAGCTCCTGGTGCTGAACTTCCCCCACAACCCGACGACCGAGGTCGTCGAGATCGACTTCTTCAGGAAGGTCGTGGACTTCGCAAAGGAACACGAGATGATGGTGATCCACGACCTCGCCTACGCGGACATCGTCTTCGACGGCTACAGGGCGCCGAGCTTCCTCCAGGTGCCGGGCGCGAAGGACGTGGGCGTGGAGTTCTTCACCCTCTCCAAGAGCTACAACATGCCGGGCTGGCGCGTCGGGTTCGCCGTGGGAAACCGCAGGATGATAGCGGCCCTCACGAGGATCAAGAGCTACCTCGACTACGGCATGTTCCAGCCCATCCAGATAGCGGCCATCATCGCCCTCAACGGCCCCCAGGAGTGTGTGAGCGGCATATGCGAGACCTACAGGTCCCGGCGCGACGCGCTCATCGACAGCTTCGGAAAGGCCGGCTGGGAGATCGAGAAACCGAGGGCCACCATGTTCGTCTGGGCGAGGATACCGGAGCCGCTGCGCGGCATGGGCTCGCTCGAGTTCTCGAAGCTGCTGCTGGCAAAGGGGAAGGTGGCCGTCTCGCCGGGCGTGGGCTTCGGAGACCAGGGCGACGAGTTCGTAAGGCTTGCGCTGGTGGAGAACGAGCAGCGCATCAGGCAGGCCGCCAAGGGAGTGAAGAAGACGCTCGACGGCGTCGGCTGAGGCGGCGCTTCCCGCTCCGCCTCCACGAGGGCCGAAGCGGGAAGCGCCGCCCGGGAAAGAAAATACCGGAGGTATCGACGGAAGGCGCTCATGGAGACGATAAACGCGGGTCTCATAGGGTTCGGCACGGTCGGGACCGGGGTCTACAGGGTCCTGACCGAGAACGCCGACGTTATCGAGAAGAAGCTTGGCTGCAGGCTGAGGCTAAAGAAGATAGCCGACAGGGACGTAGAGAGGGACAGGGGCGTCAAGGTGGACCCGGCGCTGCTCACCGCCGACCCCTCCGAGGTGATAAACGACCCCGGCATCTCCATCGTCATAGAGCTCATCGGCGGCACCGGCGCGGCGCGGGAGTTCATCGTCGAGGCGCTGGCCAAGGGCAAGCACGTGGTGACGGCCAACAAGGCGCTGCTCTCCACCCACGGCCGCGAGATATTCGAGACGGCCCGCTCCATGGGGCTCGACATCGGCTTCGAGGCGAGCGTGGGCGGCGGCATACCGGTCATAAAGGCGCTTCGCGAGGGGCTTGCCGCCAATCACGTAGAGAGCATCTGCGGCATCATAAACGGTACGGCCAATTACATACTGAGCCGCATGACGAGCGACGGCGGCCGCTTCGAGGACGTGCTCGCCGAGGCCCAGGCCAGGGGATACGCCGAGGCCGACCCCACCTACGACGTGGAGGGGATCGACACGGCCCACAAGCTCGCAATCCTCATCAACATCGCCTACGGCACCTACGTGGAGCTCGACTCCATATACACCGAGGGCATATCGCGCATAACGCCGCTGGACATAGCGTTCGCCGCCGAGTTCGGCTACAGGGTCAAGCTCCTGGCCATAGCGAAGAGCGAGGACGGGGAGATCGAGGCGAGGGTCCATCCCACGATGATACCGGCGACCCATCCGCTCGCCTCGGTGGACGGCGCCTTCAACGCCGTCCACATAGAGGGCGACGCCGTGGGCCCGGTCATGCTCTACGGCCTCGGCGCGGGCATGATGCCCACGGCGAGCGCCGTCGTCGCCGACGTGGTGGACATCGCAAGGAACATGAGAAACGGCGTCGGCCGGCGCCTCGAGCCGCTGTCGTACATGCACGGAGCCGTGAGGGAGGCGGCCGTAAGGCCCATGGACGAGCTCGACATACCGTGGTATCTGCGCTTCTCGGCGCTGGACCGCCCCGGCGTGCTCTCCCGCATAGCGGGCGTGCTCGGCGCGCACAACATAAGCATCTCCTCGGTCATACAGAAGGGCCGCCAGGCTGGAGAGGCCGTGCCGCTCGTCATACTGACCCACCACGCAAAGGAACGGCAGATGCGGGCCGCCCTCGCCGAGATAGAGACGCTCGACGTGGTGCGCGACAGGCCGGCATATATCAGGATAGAGGAGAACCTCGGTGCATCTCGATAGGAAAGGCGTCTGGGAAGGCGTAATCAGGGAGTTCAGGGGCTTTCTGCCCGACATATCGGACGAGGCGGTGGTGACGCTGCGCGAGGGCAACACGCCGCTTGTGGAGTCCCACAACCTGGGGGACATGGTCGGCGACATAAGGCTGCTCTTCAAGTACGAGGGCCTCAACCCCACGGGCTCGTTCAAGGACCGGGGCATGACCCTGGCCGTCTCCATGGCGAGGCAGGCGGGCTCGGAGGCCGTCATCTGCGCCTCCACGGGCAACACCTCGGCCTCGGCCGCCGCCTACGCCGCCAAGGCGGGCATGAGGGCCTACGTGCTCGTCCCAGAGGGGAGGATCGCCGTGGGAAAGCTCTCGCAGGCCATGATCCACGGGGCCGTGGTAATGGAGGTGAGCGGGAGCTTCGACGACGCCCTCGACATCGTGAAGGAGATAACGCGCAGCCACCCGGTCACCATGGTCAACTCGCTCAACCCCTACAGGATAGAAGGGCAGAAGACGGCGGCCTTCGAGGTCTGCGAGCACCTGGGACACCCCCCCACCTTCCACTTCCTCCCCGTGGGCAACGCCGGCAACATAACGGCCTACTGGAAGGGCTACAGGGAGTACAGGGACAAGGACATCACATCGAGCCTGCCCAAGATGATGGGCTTCCAGGCCGAGGGCGCGGCCCCCATAGTGCTGGGGCACGTGGTCGAGGACCCGCAGACCATCGCCACGGCCATACGCATAGGCAATCCGGCGAGCTGGAAAGAGGCCGAGGCGGCGAGGGACGAGTCGGGAGGGATCATCGACATGGTGAGCGACGAACAGATCATCGAGGCCTACAGGCTGCTCGCATCGCGCGAGGGCATCTTCTGCGAGCCCGCCTCGGCGGCGAGCCTTGCGGGACTAATCAAGCTCAAGAAGGAAGGCGTGGTGAGCGACGGCGACACCGTGGTCTGCACCCTCACGGGCCACGGCCTCAAGGACCCGGCCACGGCCATCGACTCGGCGGTGAAGCCGGTAAAGGTCTCGCCCAGCGCCGACGAGGTCCTCAGGGTCATGGGGTTCTGAGGGAACCTTTTTGTAAAAAGGTTCCCTCAGACTCCCTCCAAAAACTTTTAACGCGAGTTGGTTTCCCCCTGTTTTGCCTGGCAAAACAGGGGGAAACCAACTCGTATTAAAAGTCTTTGAAGGGGGTCTGGGGGAAGCGTGGGCCTATGGCCCTTCTACAGAAAGTTTCCCCCAGGTAAGTAATGAATCAGAGCTTCCTTATAAGGATGGAAAATACAGAGAGATGAAGTACGTGATACTGATAGGCGACGGCATGGCCGACGAGCCGCTCGAAGCGCTGGGCGGCAGGACGGTCCTCGAATACGCCGAGACGCCCAACATGGACGCCGTGGCCTCGTCCGGGAGACTGGGGCTCTTCAGATCCGTGCCCGGGGGCTTTCCGCCGGGTAGCGACGTGGCCAACATGAGTATCCTCGGCTACAGTCCGGCCCGCTACTACACGGGCCGGGCCCCGCTCGAGGCGGCGAGCATCGGGGTAAGGCTCGGCCCCTCGGACACGGCCCTGCGCTGCAACCTCGTGAGTCTCGGGGAAGGTCCCGGCGGGACGGTCATGAAGGACTACAGCGCGGGCCACATAACGACCGACGAGGCCGATTCACTCATAAAGAGCCTCGACCGCGCCCTCGGCGCCGGCGCCGCGGGACCGTTCCGCTTCCACAGGGGCAAGTCCTACCGCCACCTCGTCGTCTGGCTCGACGGCCCCGTCGACTTCGAGACCACCCCGCCCCACGACATAACGGGCCGTCCCGTGGAGGGGCACCTGCCCGGCGGCGAGGGGGCGGACGAGCTCCGCTCGCTCATGGAGCGGTCCCGCGAGGTGCTGCGCGACCACCCGGTCAACAGGGAACGCCGCGCAAGGGGCCTCGCTACGGCCGACTCCATCTGGCTCTGGGGCCAGGGCCGGGCCCCGAGGTTTCCCACGATGAAGGAGCTCTTCGGCGTCGACGGCTCGATCATCTCGGCCGTGGACCTCATGAACGGTCTCGGCGTCTACGCCGGACTCGAGGTCATAGACGTGCCCGGCGCCACGGGCTACATAGACACCGACTACTCGGCCAAGGCCCGCTACGCCCTCGAAAGCCTCGAGGAGCGCGACTTCGTGTGCGTCCACGTGGAGGCCCCCGACGAGGCGGGCCACAACGGCTCTCTCGACGACAAGCTGCGCGCCGTCGAGGACTTCGACGGCCTCGTCGTCGGAGCGGTGCGCGAGGGCCTTCGCCGGTTCGGCGCCTTCAGGCTGCTCGTCATAACCGACCACCCCACACCGGTGAGGCTGCGCACCCACACCTCCGATCCCGTGCCCTTCGCCCTGTGCGGGGACGGCTCGCCGGCCGGCTCGGCGGCGCGCCGCTTCTGCGAAAGGGACGCCGCCGCCACGGGTGTCGTCGAAACGGACTGCGAGGACTTCGCGCGGCGGTTCTTCGGGGGCTGACGGCCCTGCGGGCTGGCGGCCCTGCGGGGCTTGCGCCCCCTCCTCCCCTCTCCGCCTCCATCGCGGTGAGCGCGGACTTCCGCCTCTCAGCGGCCCGATGAGGCCCACAGTCCCAGCCCCGCGCTGCGCGCCCCGCTCTCGACGGCGGCGTAGCGGCCGGCCCGTTCGAGCCCGCAGGGCGGTATGACGAGCGTGCGCGCAAGGCCGCGGCCGAGCAGCTCGGCGCCCACGTCGAGACCGTCGACAGAGACCCAGCCCAGAAGCCTTCCGTACTTGTCCCGCGGCTCGTCGCGGCAGACTTGGACGAGCACCTCGCCGCGCCCCACGAGCTCGATGTTGGCGCGTCTTGCCGCGTTGCAGAAGGGCTCGTCCCGCTCCGGCGTGTCTATGCCCACGTAGCGGAGCCTGCGGCCGTCATCGAGCTCCACCGTGTCGCCGTCGATGACCCATGCCACCCTGGCCGTGAAGACGTAAGGCGGCGGTTCCGTCCCGCCCCCCGGCCCGCCGCCCCTCCAAAACCCGGCGAAGACGGCCAGGGCGGCGACCGAGACCGTAAGAAGCGACCTCAGAGCGCGCCGTCGCGCCGGCAAAACCGGACCGGCCACGGCCCTACCACTTCTCCCTGAAGCGGTGGATCATCTCCTGTATCTCGCTCACCTCTCTTTTCAGGCACTCCATATCGCAGTCCTTCCTGGCGAGCTCCCTTTGCAGCATGGCAAGCCTCGCGGCCAGCGCGCCGTGCAGCTCGTTGAAGGAGCGGCTCATCTCTTCGGCCTGCTCGATGAAGGCATTGAGATTGCTCACGAAGTTGCGCACATGGATGTCGTCCCTGCCGCGCACATGAAGCCGCCTCGTAAGTTCTCCCGAGCTTATGAGCCTCATCTCGTACTCGAGCCGCTTGAAGGGCCCTATGAGCCTGTGGGAGAAGAAGACGGCCAGGAAGACGACGATGGCCATGTAGCCGAGGATGAGGAATATCCCCAGGGCCGGAGTCTGGACCCCGTAGTAGGCGGCCAGGGCGCGGGAGAGCGACTGGAGGAAGATGGCCCCCAGCATGGCCATTATGACGAGCAGCGCGATGGTGAGCTGCAGTTCCCTGGAGACGAAGAAACGCTGCCGTACGCTCTTTTTCCTCTTTTCCGGTCCCTTTTCAGCGCTCATGACCACCCGTCCCGCAACATCCCCCCTCCTTCGACTATAAAGCCTCGACGGCCTCTTGTCAAGGCGCCCTGCGCCGAGGCGAAACACCTTGACTCTCGCCATCGATGCATCTATCATACAAGAGGCAGGGACCGGGAGAGAGGCTTAACAGGGGCCGCCGAGGCTCCATTCCATCGTGCCGCACGACCGGGGGCGGCATCCCAGAGGAGCTTCCGTCTCATGAAAGAGAAGATCGTGAGGATAGGGGATAAGAAGGAAGGCGTGGCGCTGCCCGAGGACTACCTGCGCTTCCTCGAGCTCATCCCCGGCGCCGAGGTGGAGATAAGGCTCGACAAGAAGAGGCGCGTCATCGAGATAAGCCCCACGGGGACCGAGGACTTCCTCGAGCACTTCAAGGACTCCATGGAATCTATGGCATGAAGATCTACAAGCTGCCCCAGCTCACCGAGGCATCGAGTGACGACATCTGCCGCCTGGCCGCCGACAAACTGGGGGCCTCGGCCCTCTACCTGCTCTACGGCAGGCTCCACCCTGGAGGCCCGCCGCATACCCTGGCCCCGGGCAAGGGCCGCGAAGAGATATTCTACCTCGTGAAAGGGACGATAAGCCTCCAGACCGGCAAGGGCTCCTTCCCCATAAACGCCGGCGAATGCTTCCACATGGGCGAAGACGACTCGATGAGCATAGACAACCGCAGCGACGAAGAAGCCGTCTTCATCATATGCGGCGCCGCCACCGATGCCGGAAGTCCTGATTAATTACACTGAGGGAACCTTTTTGTAAAAAGGTTCCCTCAGACTCCCTCCAAAAACTTTTAACGCCCTGCGGATTATCCCGATTTTGCAAGCAAAATCGGGATAATCCGCAGGGAATTAAAAGTCTTTGAAGGGGGTCTGGGGGAAACGTGGGCCTATGGCCCTTCTACAGAAAGTTTCCCCCAG
>DRME01000049.1 GCA_011375175.1 Deltaproteobacteria bacterium
CCCTCCAAAAACTTTTAACGCCCTGCGGATCACCCCGATTTTGCTTGCAAAATCGGGGTGATCCGCAGGGAATTAAAAGTCTTTGAAGGGGGTCTGGGGGAAACTTTCTACAGAAAGTTTCCCCCAGCGTAATTAAAGGTTCCCTCAGAGGAGTGTATATATGGTGAAGTAGGCCCTCGTCTCGCCGCCTGCGGAAAGGCCTCTGGCCACTCCCGCTGCCGGTGTGATCCTGAGGCGGTAGCCCAGCGTCATGTCGAGTCTCGCCTCGATGCCCGCGCCGAACTTGAGCCGTGCGGAGGAGAAGCCCTCTTTTTTGTCCCACACCTCTCCGGCGTCGAGGAAGACGGCGCCGTGGAGTCTGTCCCAGAAGAAGGGCTTGGTGTTCCTGCCGCGCAGGATGTACCACAGCGGCGCCCTGTACTCGGCCGTGCCGGTCACGATATAGTCGCCCGTTTCCAGGCGCGGCGGATAGCCGCGAAGCGGGAAGTTCGAGACGCCGGGGTCGCCGCCGAGCTGGAAGGCCTGCTGCGTTATGCGCTCTCCGAAGGCCGCGCCTCCGGAGAGACGGAGATATATGACGTGGTGGCGCAGTGGTGCGAAGGGGGCGAGCACGTACTGCTCCAGCGAGCCCGACACCTCGGTCGAGTCCACGTCGCTGCCGGCGGCCCTGGAAAAACGCCTGTACTCGAGGCCTATCACCCGTCCTTCCTCGCGGCTTATGGAGTAGGGATAGCGCAGCGCGTCGTTGAACTCGAGAAAGAGGAAGACGTTGTTGCGCCTGCCCTCGAAGACGTTTATGCCGTCGAAGCGCCCGTGCGAGCCGGTGAGGGCCGACTGGCGGCGCAGCTCGTAGCCGGCCCCTATCCGCCAGTGCGACTCGATGAAGTTTACGGGCACCACGGCCCCGAAGGCCGCTCTCCGGTCGAGCTCGTAGAAGTCGCCGTGGCCGAAGAAATCGGAGTAGCGCACCGGCGAGGCCGAGGTCCTGACAAAGAGGGTGGGGTAGAGGTAGTCGTTGCGATAGGCGAAGTCGTGGTATAGCCTGCCGCTCGCCTCGCCGTAGTCGGCCCGTAGCATGTAGGTGTTGTAGCCGACCACGTCGGCGCCGGCCGTGAAGGCGCCGAGGAGCACGCCGTCGTGGTCGAAGCCCACGGTGGGGAGCCAGAAGCGCGGCGCCAGGGTGTCGGCCGGGCTGTAGGGGCGCGAGCCGGCGGCGAACGCCTCCTCCGGCCCCTTTCCCGGGCCGTCGTGCCGCCTCCCGGCCGCCGGCGCGCCGTTTCCCTTGCTCTCTGTCCATCTCTCCGGCTCGTAGGGCATCCTTGCAAGGTGGAAGCCCCGCGAGTCGTAGCTTGAGAAGACTATCTCCGTGCCGTCGGGCGAGGGCTCGGGATAGAAGGCGCCGCCCACGACGTTTGTCACCTGAAGCCTCTCAGCCCGCTCGAAGGAGTAGGCGTGGATGTTGTACACGCCCGTCTCGTCCGACGAGTAGAGCAGGTACGAGCCGTCGGCCGTGAAGGCCGGGTGAATGTAGGAGTGCGGACCGTAGACGAGCCTTGCGATGGTGCGCGAGGCGAGGTCGTAGAGGTAGAGGCCGCTTTGCCCCTCGTTGTCCCTCATGGAAAAGGCCACGGCCCGGCCGCTCGGCGAAAAGCGGGGACCGTCGATACGGAGGAACTCGAAAGACGTGAGCCGCTCGATCTCCGCAGCGGCGCCTTCCCCTGCGCCCGGTCTTACGAGCGCGAGGTTCTGGCTTCCCCGCGAGGTGACTACACAGGCGAAGAGCCGGCCGTCGGGCGAGACGTCGCACTCCTTGAGCCTCTGTCCCCTGGTGAGCCGCCGCGTCCTTGCGCTGGCGACCTCCACGCTCCAGAGGTCCTGGTAGACGTCGAAGCCCGCAACGATCTCGGCCTGGCTGAAGTAGATGCGCTCGCCGTCGGGGGACCAGCTCACGGCGCCGTCCGAGGGCAGCAGCCGTGCCGCGCGGCGGGGGTTGGCGCCGTCGAAGCCGGCCACCATGACGTAGTCGTGCTCGTGGGGGTCGCGCCGCGTGTAGGCGAGCTGCGCGCCGTCGGGCGAGAAGCGCGGGTGAAGGAGCGCCTCGCCGTCGGGGGGCAGCGCGCTGACGGGCGTGAGGCCCCGCGCCCGGATCTCTCTTATGCGGCGGCGCTGGCGCGCCTTGAGCTCGTCCACCATCTCTTCGTAGAGAAGCGGATAGTTCTTTCCCGACAGAAGCCGCCTGGGCGCGCCGTTGAGGAAGAAGGGGAAGCGTCCCGAGTGGGCTATGGAGAGCCTGCCGGCCGTGGTTTCGCCGTAGCGGCCGGCGAGGTGGGAGAAGAGCTCCATGCCGAAGAGGTAGGGCGCCGCGCCGCCGGGCCACGAGGGAACCTCTCCGTTTATCCCGTCGATGGAGGGAATGCGGCCGTCATGGACGGCCATCCTGAGCATCATGTCGTAGTAGGAGCCGCCGCCGCGGCCGTAGCCTGTATAGTGCGTCTCGGCCCACGTGGCCACACCTTCGTGCCACCAGCGCGGCAGCATCAGGTTGGGCGGAGCGGTCAGAACGAAGGCGCCGAAGAGCAGGGGATCGGCTGCAGGCACGGGCCTGCCGAAGACCTTCCTCATGGCCCCCCAGAAGCCCCGCACCGGTTCGAGCGTGAACACATGGGCGAGCTCGTGGACGACTATGAGCTCGAGCCAGTCGCCGTACTCCCCTATGGGGCGGTCCTGGAGCGGCGGTACGGTGTTTATGTATATGGCGCTGTAGGGGACGACCGAGGCCGTGCCGCCGGCGAAGTCGGAGCCGTCGGTGAGGACGATGTGTATCCTCTCCTTCGGCGTCCACAGGAAGTCGCGGCTCATCTCGGAGAAGCGGGACTCGGCCACGGCCGCGGCGCGCCGGGCGAGTCTTTCGAGCCCCTGGTGGAAGTGCACCGCGAAGTGCTCGGTCTCGATGGTCCTGAAACGGAAGGACGTATCGAACGTTGCGCACCGGGCCGTCGGGACCGCGAGGACGACGCCGAGAAAGATCGGGACGCAGAACGCGATTACACGCACCAAGGACGGCGGCTTCCGGCGGCGATGCTGTTGCGGCATCCCAGGCTGACCCCTTGACGGAAGATACCGGTGAGGCGGCGACATGCCACGTCCGCCCCGCAGGGGAGTCCCTCACGGGACCCCTCGTCCATTTTAGTTGCAAAAGAGGTTCCAGTCAATCTCGGCTTGCGAAGTCTCCCCCGCAAGGAGGGTCGGACGAGAAAGGGCGGTGAATATCACCGCCCTTATCTCGCCGGGGGCATCCCCCCTCTCATCTCCCGAAGGCAGAGCGCTCAGCCGCCGTCACGCATAGACCCGGTCTGCGAGTATGGTGTCCAGGTCCTTGCGCGCCTCGTCGATGGCCGAGATGTTGAAGCGCTCGACGAGCACCTCGACGACCTTGGGCGTAAGGAACGCCGGAAGTGAAGGGCCGATCTTTATGTTCCTTATGCCGAGATGGAGCAAGGTGAGCAGAACGGCGACGGCCTTCTGCTCGTACCAGGAGATGACGAGAGAGAGCGGCAACTGGTTGACGTCGCAGCCGAAGGCCTCGGCCAGGGCCGAGGCGACCTTTATGGCCGAGTAGGCGTCGTTGCACTGCCCCATGTCCAGGAGTCTCGGTATGCCGTCTATTTCGCCGAAGTCGAGCCTGTTGAAGCGGAACTTGCCGCAGGCGAGCGTGAGGATGACGCAGTCGTCGGGCACGTTCTCGGCGAACTCCGTGTAGTAGTTGCGCCCGCTCTTCTGGCCGTCGCAGCCGCCGATGAGGAAGAAACGCCGTATGGCGCCGCTCTTGACGGCCTCGACGATCCTGTCGGCCTCGGAGAGGACGGCCCTGTGGCCGAAACCCACGGTTATGTACTCCTCGGCTCCGTCCTCGGCGAAGCCCGGCGCGGCCAGGGCCGCCTCGATGGCCGGCGTGAAGTCGCGGCCCTCGATGTGCTCCACCCCGGGCCAGGCGACGGGACCGGTCGTGAAGAGTCTGGCCTTGTAGCTCTCGCGCGGCGGCTGGAGGCAGTTGGTGGTCATCACTATGGCGCCGGGGAAGGCCTCGAAGTCGCGGCGCTGCTCGTGCCAGCTGCCGCCGTAGTTGCCGGCCAGGTGCCCGTACTTCCTCAGCCCCTCGTAGCCGTGGGCCGGGAGCATCTCCACGTGGGTGTAGACGTTTATCCCCTTGCCCTCGGTCTGCTTCAGTATATCCTCCAGGTCCCTGAGGTCGTGCCCCGATACGAGAAGGGCCTTGCCCTTCACAGGGGTAACGCGTACCCTCGTCGGCGAGGGGTCGCCGTATGCGCCGGTGTTGGCCCCGTCGAGAAGCTCCATCACCTTCAGGTTGAGCTCTCCGACGGCGAGGTTCCTTTCGAGGAGCTCTTCCATGGAGACCTTCTCCCTGGTCAGGAAGTCGAGGGCCTCGTGGAAGCGGCCGTAGACGCCGTCGTCCTCGCGGCCCAGGTTGGCGGCGTGGCAGGCGTAAGCGGCCGTGCCCTTGAGGCCGTAAAGGAGAAGCTCCTTGAGCCCCGCGAGGTCGGCTCCGATGCGCATCTTCTCCACGGCCACCGAGACCTCGATCCCCTGCTCCACGAGCGAGCCCCTGTCGGCCGCCGGCCTCCAGGCGGCAGGGCCGGAGAGTTCCTCGGCCTTCACACCCTCAAGCCTGCAGGCCTCCTCGTAGAGGACCTTCGCCCTGTCCCTGAGCTCGGCCGCCCGGCGGACCATGGCCACGAAACTCTCGGCATCGAAGTCCACGTTGGTGACCGTCTTGAAGAGGGCCTTGACGATGAAACGATCTATCTCGGCGTCGCGCCTTCCGAGAAGGCCGGCCCTGTGGCCGTACATGGCCACCCCCTTGACGGCATGGATGAGAAGGTCCTGGAGCGCCGCCGTCTCGGCGTCCTTTCCGCACACACCCTTGACTTCACAACCCGTACCCTTGGCAGCCTCTTCACACTGGTAACAAAACATCTCCACGTTCAGCACTCCTCTCTTTCCTGTTGTCTTTAGAAGTCGAAAAAAGGAGGCCGCCCGCGCGGCCTCCAAGCCCTCCGACACCGCACCGAGACGGTCCCGAATCGAAAACAATTGTACCGGCCCCTTGCTCCACCCTCCATGACTTTTGTCAGTTCAGAACACTTTTAAGGAAGCTCTGATTAATTGCGCTGGGGGAAACTTTCTGTAGAAAGTTTCCCCCAGACCCCCTTCAAAGACTTTCAATACGAGTTGGGTTCCCCCTGTTTTGCCTGGCAAAACAGGGGGAAACCAACTCGCGTTAAAAGTTTTTGGAGGGAGTCTGAGGGAACCTTTTTACAAAAAGGTTCCCTCAGGGCAATTAATCAGAGCTTCCTTAAAAGGTGGATCGGTCAAATGGCTTGCAAGGGAGGCGTCTTTTTGCTAACGTCTTCTTTATGGCCGACGAGAGACTCAAGGTGCTTTTTGCATCGCCCGAGGCCGTGCCTTTTGCAAAGACCGGGGGGCTTGCCGACGTGGCGGGCGCGCTTCCGGCGGCGCTCGCGGCGCAGGGTGCGGATGTGACGCTCATCATGCCCTTCTACAGGCAGACGATGGAGAAGGGGCTCGAGCTCACGGAGGTTGAGATCGATGCGTCGGTTGGGCTCGGGCCGAGGGAGCTTGATGTCCGGGTCCTGGAGTACGGGCACCGGGGGGTTCGGGTTCTCTTCATAAGGAGGGACGAGTTCTACGACCGCGGCAGTCTCTACGGCACCCCTGACGGCGACTACTTCGACAACCTCGAGCGTTTCGTCTTTTTTTCGAGGGCCGTCGTCGAGACGGCGCGGGCCCTGGGACTGCGGCCCGACATATTCCATCTCAACGACTGGCAGACCGGTCTCGTTCCGGCCTTCTTGAAGGATTCCGGCGGCTCCGACTTTCCCGGCGCGGCCACGGTCTTCACCATCCACAATATCGCCTACCAGGGGCTCTTTCCCCCGTCACTCTTCCACCTCACCGGTCTCGACGCGGGTTTCTTCCATCCCGACAGGCTCGAGTTCTGGGGCAGGCTCAACCTCCTCAAGGGCGGCATCGTCCTCTCCGACGCCGTCACCACCGTGAGCGAGGCATACAGCCGCGAGATACAGACCGAGGAGTTCGGCTGCGGTCTCGAAGGGGTGCTGCGCGCCCGTTCAAAAGACCTCTACGGCGTGCTCAACGGCGTCGACTACTCGGTGTGGGATCCGTCGAACGACGAGAAGATAGCGGCCCGCTACTCGGCCTCCGACCTATCGGGAAAGGAGAAGTGCAAGGCGGATCTCCTCGGGGAGTACGCCATCGACGCACCGTTAGAGACCCCGCTCATAGGGATCATATCGAGGCTGACGGATCAGAAGGGTTTCGACATACTGGCCGAGGCCATGGACGAGCTGATGGCCATGGAGCTGGCCATGGTCGTGCTCGGAACGGGTGAGAGGAGATACCAGGAGCTCTTCACCGAGCTCGCCTCGCGCCACCGCGGCCGCCTGGGCGTGAAGATCGCCTACGACGACACGCTCGCCCACAAGATCGAGGCCGGCTGCGACATGTTCCTCATGCCCTCGCGCTACGAGCCCTGCGGGCTCAACCAGATATACAGCCTCCGCTACGGCACCATACCGATCGTGCGCGCAACGGGCGGCCTCGACGACACAATCCGCGACTACGACACGGGCGCGGGTAACGGCTTCAAGTTCACCGACTACACGGCCAGGGCCCTCGTGGAAAAGGTGAAGGAGGCGATCTGGGTCTACGGTTACAAGGAGGCCTGGCGGGAGCTGCAGGCAAGGGCCATGCGCGAAGACTTCTCCTGGGAACGCTCGGCCGCCCGGTACATGGAAATCTACCGCCGAACCCTCGCCGGAAAGAAAGCCCTTTCTTGAAGGAGCACCCGCCCGGAAGCTCCTATGCCCTCTTTTCAGCGCGGCCCCCTTCGAGCGGTCTTCAGCCGACGAGGGCCTCGACGGCCCTGCTCACCTCGGTGATGGAGACGCCCGTTTCCATGCAGTAGCCGTTGGGTCTTTCGTTTATTATGGCGAGCACGGGCAGGGGATAGGCGTCCTGTATGCCGCTTGTCAGGTCCCGTTCGCAGGCCACGGCGACGACGACCGAGGGGCGGTTCTCTTTCACCTTCTTTCTCGCCACCGTGCCGCCGGTGGCTACGAAGAGGTCCACGCCGTAGCGGGTTGACAGGCCGATGAGCGCGCCGATCTCGCACTTGCCGCAGCCCACGCAGTTTCTGACGTTGCGGGTGACCTTTATCTTGCAGTCGTCGTACTGGATGCAGTGGGGCATGAGGATGAGGATGCGTTCGGGGCGGACGCGGCCCCGGCGGCGCACCATGTCGAGCACCATGCGGTTGTTGATGTCTATGAAGGCCTTTTCGATCTTTATCCTCGGAAGTCCGATGAGTCCTCCGGCCATGACCGACAGTGGCATGACGACCTTGACGAGCACCCAGCGGAAGCGGCTGGGGCTGACGGCGTCGCGGCCCGTCACCGCCGAGAACGCCATGACGGCCGTGCCGGTGAGGATGAAGAGGGAGGCGGCGAGCACGACGGCGCCGAAGAGGGCCGGCAGCAAGGGGTGTATGTTGCCGAGCCCGTAGGAGGGCACGTACCAGACGAGCAAACCGCCGGCCGTGACGAGCAGGGCGCACAGCGCCATGAGCGCGCCGAGGAAACCCCGGCCCGGCGCGTAGCCGATGGTGTCGCCCGTGGGCTCGCTGTTTTTAACCCTGCGGGCCGCCGAGTCTTTCACCTGCCTTCACCTTCCGTCCCCTGAGAAATTCCGACGTGTCCATGCACTTTCTGTTCTCGGCCTGGAGCCTCGTTATGAGGTAGGTGCCCTCGCCCGTGGCGACCTCGATGGCGTCGTCCGTCACGGCGACGATCTCTCCCGGCGCGGCCCCCTTAGCCTCACGGCCGCCCGTCCTGCCGGCGTGGATCTTGAGGATGCGGCCGCCGAGGGTGGTGAAGGCGCCGGGCCGGGGGCTCAATCCCCGGACGCGGTCTGCGATGACGCGGGCGGGCAGGGACCAGTCGATGCGGCTTTCTTCCCTGGTGAGCATGGGCGCGTAGGTGGCCCTCGAGTGGTCCTGGGGCACGGGCTTGAGCCCGCCGCTGGCGAGGGCGCCGACGGTCTCGCAGAGGAGCTTTGCGCCGAGGGCGGCGAGCCTGCGGGCCAGCTCTCCCGCCGTCTCCTCCTCTCCTATATCCACCTCGCGCTGGAGCAGGACGGGGCCCGTGTCCATGCCCTCGTCCATGAGCATGGTGGTGACCCCCGTGCGGCGCTCTCCGTTCATGACGGCGCGGTTTATGGGGGCCGCCCCCCTGTAGGCCGGGAGCAGCGAGGCGTGGACGTTCACGCAGCCGAGCCTCGGGAGCTCGATGACGGCGGGAGGGAGTATCTTTCCGTAGGCCACGACGGCGATGAGGTCGGGCGCCGCCGCCCTCAGCCTCTCAAGGAAGGCTTCGTCGCGCAGGCGCAGCGGCTGCCAGACCTCGACGCCCCGGCGGCGCGCCGCCTCCTTGACGGGCGGAGGCTTGGGTGTGCGTCCCCGCCCCCTGGGCCTGTCGGCCTGCGTGACCGCCGCGACGACGCTGTGACCGGCGTCGCAGAGGGCCTCGAAGCTCGGCACGGCGAACTCGGGCGTGCCCATGAAGACTATCTTAAGGGAGGGTGCTGCGCCTTGTCGCACGGGCGGCGTCCTCCTGAAGGGAGTTTCCCCCTGGGTGACGGGAGTGATGGGAGCGCCGCTCAGCGCTCATCGGCCGAAGCCTCCGCACCGGGCCGCTGCGCCCGTCCTCCCTCGGCGGCCCGCTTTTTGAGCCGCCTCTTTATCATGTCGCGCCGCAGCCTGCTGAGCCTGTCGATGAAGACGACGCCGTCGAGGTGGTCCACCTCGTGCTGCAGGGCCACGGCGAGGAGGCCGTCGGCCTCCATGTCGATCTCGTTGCCGTCGAGGTCGAGACCCCGCAGGCGCACGCGCTCGGCCCTCCTCACCTCGGCCGTCTCGCCCGGCACGCTCAGACACCCCTCTTCGGACTTTATGGAGCCCCGGGCCTCGACGATCTCTGGATTCACCACGGCCATGGCGTTTGCGCCGGGTCCGCCCTTCCCCCCCTCGTCGTCTCCGGCGGGCACGTCGAGCACGATGAGGCGCCTGTCCGCACCGACCTGCGTGGCGGCAAGCCCTATGCCCCTGGCGGCGTACATGGTCTCGAACATGTCGGCCGCAAGGCTTCTGATCTCGTCGTCGATCTCCGTTACCGCGGCGGCCTTGACCCGCAGAAAGGGATGGGGGTATATGAGTATCTCCATTATCGCCATAGCCGGACTCGGCCGGGACAACCGCGGCCTCACTGGCCTTCTTCGGAAGCTCCCGCCGGTGATTTGCCTTGCAGGCGCCCCCGTTGCTGCGCTCTCCGGGAGGGGCGGGCCGCAAAGGCGTAAAAAAATCCCGCCTGGCGCGGCCCGTCCCCCCCGGAGAGCGCAGTAAGGTATGCTTCATCAATAATTATAACGCAAAACGACGCCTTTCTTAAGGGAAAAAGGGCTTTTTTCGCCTTTTTGTCGTATCCCGGTCCTCAGAGTGTCGAGGCCGGGTCCATGTCCACGGTCATGGTCGCTCCCGTGCGCCCGGCGTCAAACGCCCTCTTGAGGGCGCGCAGCAGGGCGATGAGCTCGCCCGTTCGGGCGGCCTTGACTATCATCTGCCGCCTGTAGCGGCCCCTGAGTCTTTCGATGGCCGCGGGGACCGGACCGAGCACGGTCGTCCGGCGGCGAAGCCCGGCGGGGAGGCCGTCGGCGACGGAGCGCAGCAGCTCGGCGGCGGCGGCCGCGGCCTCGGCCCGCTTCGCCTCGACGGTGATGTTTGCGAGCCGCACGAAGGGGGGGTAGCCCGCCTCGCGGCGCAGTCGCAGCTCCTCTTCGACGAAGGCGTCGTAGTCGTGGGTCCTTGCTGCCCGGAGGCAGAAGTGGTCGGGCCAGAGCGTCTGGACGAGGACGCGGGCCGGCCGCTCTCCGCGTCCCGCCCGTCCCGCCGCCTGGGTTATGAGCTGGAAGGTCCTCTCGGCGGCCCTGAAGTCGGGGAGGCCCAGCGAGGTGTCGCCCGAGATGACGCCCACGAGCGTCATGCCCGGAAAGTGGTGTCCCTTGGAGACCATCTGGGTCCCGATGAGCACGTCGATACTGCCGTCGCAGACGGCGTCGATTATGCGCCGCGCCGACCCCTTGCGCCGCGTGGTGTCGCGGTCCATCCGCCCGATGCGCGCCCCCGGCAGGAGCTCGCGCACCTCCTGCTCCACCCGTTCGGTGCCGGCCGCAGGCTCTTCGAGCCGCGTGCCACGGCAGTCGGGACAGGCTTGCGGGACCGCTTCGGCGTGGTCGCAGTAGTGGCAGCGCAGAAGAGCGCGGCCCTTGTGGAAGGTGAGGGTGACCGAGCAGTTGACGCACCGGAAGGTGTGGCCGCAGTCCTTGCAGACGATGAACGAAGAGTAGCCCCGGCGGTTGAGCAAGAGCAGCGACTGGCCGCCGGAGGCGAGGTTTTCGGCGAGCAGACCGGCCAGTCTCGGCGATATGACCTCTTTTTTCCGGCCCCGCATGTCCTCGAGATCGACCTCCGGCAGCGGCCTTGCCCGGACCCGCTTTCTCAGGTACAGGGGCGTGAGTTTTCCCGTCATGGCGTTGTGGAAGGTCTCTACCGAGGGCGTGGCCGAGCCGAGCACCACGGCGGCGCCGAGGCGGCGTCCGAGCACGAGCGCGCAGTCGCGGGCGTTGTAGCGCACGCCCTCTTCCTGCTTGTACGACGCCTCGTGCTCCTCGTCCACTATTATGAGGCCCGTATCCCGCAGCGGCGCAAAGAGCGCGGAGCGCGCCCCCACGACGATGCGGGCCTCGCCGGAGAGTATCCTTCTCCACTGGTCGTAGCGCTCGCCCTCGGATAGCGCGCTGTGGAGCACGGCCACGACGCCGGGGAAGCGCTCGGAGAGAAAGGCGGCCGGCCAGGGTGTGAGCGCTATCTCGGGGACGAGGAATATGACGCCCCGCCCCCTGCGCACCGCCTCGTCCACGGCCTTCATGTAGACGAGCGTCTTGCCGCTTCCCGTCACCCCGTAGAGGAGGAAGGGCGAGTACCGGCCGCTTCGAAGCCCCCGCCGTATGGCCTCGACGGCGACGCGCTGTTCGTCGTTAGGCTCGTGGTCGAGGGCGCGGGGCGTTATGTCGTCGAGGGGGTCGCGCGCCACGCTTCGCTCCCTGCGCAGGAGAAGCCCCTTTTCCACGAGCCGTCTTACAGCGCCGTCCACGCTTCCGAGCTCTTCTCTCAGGCGCCGAAGGCTCATCTCGCCGCGGGAGCTCACGAGGGCGTAGACCTTCGCCTGCAGGGGAGAGCGCTTCGGCGAGGGCGGTGCGCCGGTGGAGACGGCCGCGACGAAGGGCTCGATGCGCTCGCGCGTGCCGCCGCTTACGACGACCTCTTCGCTGAGAAGCCCCTTTTTAACAAGCCTCGCAGCGGCGGCCGCCACGGCCGCCCCGCGAAAGCGCCTGGCAAGCGAGCCCATGGTCACGCCGCGGCGGGCCGCCTTCACTATGGCGGCCTCGACGCCGCTCAGGGCGGCGGCCGCGCCCTTCTCCGTCGTCGTGAAGCGGCGTATGCTCTTGAGGTTCACGGTGGCGGGATGGGTGAGCGAGAGGACCTCGCCCAGTGGCGCGAAGTAGTAGTCGGAGACCCAGCGGCAGAAGGAGTAGAGATCCTCGTCGAAGATCGGGGCCGGGTCGAGTATGTCGGCTATGGGCTTGACTCCCTCGACGGCGCAGCTACGCTTGAGGGCCACTATGTAGCCCGTAACCTTCCGGCGGCCCAGCGGCACGAGGGCGCGCTTTCCGAAAGAGGCCTGTTCGCTCAGCGCCGGCGGGACGGCGTAGGTGAAGGGGCCCTCCACGGGCAGGTCGACCACCACGTCGGCGAAGAGGTCCATGGGCCTTCCAGCCTCGCCCGGCGGCCTCAAGCGCCGGCGCTGACGCACCCGCCGGGCCGCCGTCTCCTGCTCAGTCCTCTACCCACTTGCCCCCGTAGTCGTCGATGTCGGTGGATATCTGGTCCTCGAAGCGGGTGTACTCGTTCATGAAGGTGAGAAAGACCGTGCCGGTGGGGCCGTTTCGCTGCTTTTCTATGATGATCTCGGCCGTGCGGTCCTCCCTTGCGCCGCAGGCGCAATCCTCGTCCTTGGGGCACTTGCAGTAGACGGCCTTCCTGTAGACGAACATTACCACGTCGGCGTCCTGCTCGATGGCCCCGGATTCGCGCAGGTCGGCGAGCCTGGGCCGTTTGTCCTCGCGCCGCTCCGTCTCGCGCGAGAGCTGCGAGAGGGCCACCACCGGGATGTCGAGCTCCTTGGCCAGGGCCTTGAGCGAGCGCGATATCTCCGATATCTCCTGCTCGCGGCTGTCGGCCCTGCCCCTGCCCCTGGCAAGCTGCAGATAGTCCACGACGAGCAGACCGAGGTCCACCTCGCTCTTGAGCCTCCTTGCCTTGGCGCGCATCTGGAGCACCGTCTGGGCCGGAGTGTCGTCTATGTAGATGGGCGCTTCGTAGAGGGGGCCGAGGCCGAGGGTGAGCCTGCCCCAGTCCTCCTCCTTGAGCGCGCCGGTGCGTATGCGCTTCATGTCGACCCTCGAGCGGGTGGCGAGCATGCGCTGGACGAGCTGTTCCTTGCTCATCTCCAGCGAGAATATGGCGGCCGGCACCTTGTCCTCTATGGCGGCGTTCATGGCTATGTTGAGCGCAAAGGCCGTCTTGCCCATGCTGGGACGGCCGGCGATGATCACCAGGTCCGAGGCCTGGAGCCCGGCGGTGAGCGAGTCGAGGTCGTGGAAGCCCGTGGCCACGCCCGTTATGTGGGATTTCTTCTCGTAGAGCTGCTCGATGGTCTCGAAGGTGTCCTTCACGATATCGCGCAGCGCGAAGAAGGCCTTCTTCGTCTTCGACTGCGAGACCTCGAAGATGAGGCGCTCGGCGTCGTCGATGTAGTCGTCCACCGACTCCACGCCCTCGTAGCCGCGCCCCACTATCTCGGTGGCCGAGGCGATGATGCGGCGCACCAAGGCCCTGTCCTTCACTATCTTGGCGTAGTAGGAGATGTTGGCGGCCGTGGGCGTGGACTCTACGACGTCGGCCATGTAGGAGATGCCGCCCACGGGGTCGAGGGCGTCGGAGTCCTTGAAGGCGTCGGCCAGGGTGACGATGTCCACGGGCATCCCCTTTTCCGAGAGGCCGACCATGGTGCGGAAGATGAGCCCGTGCACGTCGTTGTAGAAGTCCGAGCCGTCGGGCGCGAGTATCTCCATCGCCTTGTTTATGGCGTTCTTTTCGAGGAGCACGGCGCCGAGCACCGACTGCTCGGCCTCCATGTTGTGCGGAGGGACCCGCTGGAGCCCCTCCTCGCCGACGACACCGGCGCTTGCTTGTCTCGCCATGAGGAGACTCCCTTTTGCGTTGCGGGGGATTTGGCTGCGGTGAAAAGAATCGGCGGCGGACCTGCGAAGCGGTCCGCCGCCGGTGGAGTCCTGCGGTGCGGGCGGCGGTTACTCTTCCCTCGAGACCGTCACCTTGAGCCGGGCCGTCACGTCGTGGTGGAGCCTTACGCCGACCGTGTACTCGCCGATGGCCTTTATGGGCTCGTCGAGCTGTATCCTCTTGCGTTCGATCTCGAAGCCCCTTTCCCGGAGGGCCGACTCGATGTCCATGGTCGTCACCGAGCCGAAGGTCCTGTCGTCCTCTCCGGCGCGGCGTCTGAACTCGAGGCCCTGTTCCTCGAGGGCGGCGGCCAGGGTCTCGGCGTCGGTCCTCAGCTTACTGGCCTTTCTGAGCAGCGACTCCTTCTCGGCCTCGAACTGGTTGCGGTTCGCCCTCGTGGCCTGCACGGCCAGTCCCTTGGGTATGAGGTAGTTGCGGGCGTAGCCCGGCGCCACCTTCACAACGTCGCCGAGGTCTCCGAGCGACGGTATCCTTTCCTTGAGGATTATCTCCATTGTGAGTCGTCTCCCTCGAATCGTCGGTTTATATGCTCGTCGTCGTAAATGGCAGGATGGCGATGTTGCGCGCCCGTTTTATGGCCTGGCTCACCTTGCGCTGGTGTGCGGCGCAGTTGCCGCTCACCCTGCGGGGCGTTATCTTGCCGCGCTCGGTTATGTAGGGTCTGAGCGCCTTGGCGTCCTTGTAGTCTATCTTTATCTCCGGGTTGGTGCAGAAGCGGCAGACCTTGCGCCTGTGGTAACCCCTGCGCGGTCCGCCGTGGTAGCGGCCGCCGGGCCGTCCTCCGCGGCCGTCCCTGCTCTCTCTCTCCCTTGCGTTGCTCATCTCTCGCCTCCTTCGTCGCCCGCGGCGGCCTCTTCCCCGGCCGTCCCGCTCTCTTCACCGGCCTGCTCCCGCGCCGGCGTCCCGCCGCCGGCCTCGCCGCCGGTATCGGTCCCGGTCTCGGCCCCGGCGGCCTGCGCGGCCTCTCCCTCTTCCTGCTCCTTCGGGGGCTGGGGACCCTCGCCCTTTTCAAGCCTCACCGTCTGGAGCCGCAGCACCGTCTCGTCGAGCTTGAGCGAGCGTTCCAGGTCCTTCACGGTGGCGGCGCCGCCGCTGTAGCAGATATAGAAGTAGTAACCCTCTTTCTTCTTCCGGATCGGGTAGGCCAGCGTGCGCCTGCCCCACTCCTCGACGACCTCTACACGGCCGCCGCCGGAGCCGACAAGCTCCCTGCTCCTTGCCACCACAGCCTTGCAGCCCTCGTCACCCGCATCGGGGTCGACGATGGCTATGGTCTCGTACCTTCTCTCCATGGCTCTTTCTCTCCTTTCGGTTCCCCGGCTCCTGTGCGGCCGGGTTCGCCCCCTGGGGGCAAGGTCTTGAAGTCATGGGAAACCCTGAACTTTTCCGCGGCCGGGAACCTTTCCGCAGGAGGTCCCCAGGCTCCCCTGCACACGGGCAGGGACTTTCGATAACCTTCTGTTTATACAACAAGCGGGGCTTCAGATCAAGCGGAACTTTCGGGAGCGGAGGTGTGCGGGACGGCGGGGGCCGTGGGAGATGTGCGGCGGTCCCGAAGGCCGGGGCCCTCTTCTCTCAGGCCGTCCCTTCGGCGCCGGCCGGCTTCCCTGGCAGCCTGATCCTGAAGGTGGTGCCCCTGCCGGGAGCGGAATCGACCTCTATGGCGCCGCCGTGCTTTTTTATGATGCCGTACGATATGGACAGCCCCAGGCCCGTGCCCTTGCCAGGCGGCTTGGTGGTGTAGAAGGGATCGAATATCCTGTCGAGCTTTTCCGGGGCGATGCCGGAGCCGGTGTCGCTTATCTCGACGACCACGCCCGGGCCCTCGGCGTAGGTCTTTATCCGTATCTCGCCGCGGCCGTTTATGGCCTGGGCGGCGTTCATCAGGATGTTCATGAAGACCTGGTTGAGCTGCATGGGCAGGCATTCGATCTCCGGCACGTCCCCGTACTCCTTCACGACCTCGGCCCTGTACTTTATCTCGTTCCAGAGGATGTTGAGGGTTGTGTCGATGGCGGCGTTCACGTCGAGCATGCCGCGCTCCGAGTTGTCGGCCCTGGAGAAGGTCTTCATGTCGCGTACTATCTTGTATATGCGGTAGGCCCCTTCTATCGACTCGGCCACCAGGGTTTCTATGTCCTCCCTGACGAAGTCGAACTTCATCCGCTCCCTGGCCTTCCTGATCGGCGCGTCGTCGCAGAGGCCCTTTTCGGCGAGCCCGGAGACGACGTCGTCGTACTCGTCCAGGAGGCTCAGCATGTCGGCTATGTACTCGCGCAGGGTGCAGAGATTGCTGTTTATGAAGCCGATGGGGTTGTTTATCTCGTGGGCTATGCCGGCGGCAAGCTGGCCTATGGACGAGAGCTTCTCGGCCTGGAGGAGCTGGGACTGGGTTTCGCGGATCTCGCGGTTGGCCGCCTCGAGCTCGGCCGTCCTCCTGCTCACCATGCCCTCGAGGTTGCGGCTGTACTCCTCGAGCTGCTCCTTGGCCCGCTTCAGCTCCTCGGTCATGGTGGCGTTGTCTATGGCGATGGCGATCTGTCCGGCCAGCGTCACGAGGATATCCCTGTCGGTCTCGGTGAAGCAGGGGCCGGCGGTCTTGTTGATGACCTCTATGACGCCTATGATCCTCTCCTTGGCCACGAGGGGGACGGCTATGATCGAGCGTGTGGCGAAGCCCGTCTTTTCGTCCACGCCGGTGAAGAAGCGGCTGTCCTTCGAGGCGTCTTCGATGAGGAGGGGTTCGCAGCGGCTGAAGACCCAGCCGGCTATCCCCTGGTCCGTCCTGATGCGCACTTCCTTGACCTCGTCGCCCTTTTCGCCGAGCGCCACGGTGAAGGCGAGCTCGCCTGTGGCCTCGTCGTGGAGGAGTATGGAGCACGCCTCGGCGCCCATGACCGTCTTGGTGAGCTCCATGATCTCTTCAAGGAGCGTATCGAGCTCGAGTGTCGACGATATGGTGACGGCTATCTTCTCGAAGAGCTCGAGCGTTCTGACCCTGTCGGCCAGCTTCCTTACAAGCCGCGCGTTCTCGTTGACGAGCCTGCATCGCTCCATGGCCCTGCGCACCGAGTGGAGCAGCTCCGGCTCCCTGAGCGGTTTTCTTATGAAGTCGTAGGCCCCGGCCCTTATGGCCTCCACGGCCTTGTCCACCGTGGCGTAGGCGGTGATCACCATGACGGCGGTCGCCGGGCGGAGGGCGTTTATGCGGGGTATGAGCTCCAGGCCGCTCTGGCCCGGCATCACCACGTCCACGAGCACGGCGTCCACCTTCTCGTCGCCGACCACGGCCAGACCCTCCTCGGCGCCGGCGGCCGTGAAGACCCTGTAGCCGGCGTCGACGAGCATGTCGCGGGCCATCTCGCGGACGAGCCTGTCGTCGTCTATTACGAGGACCGTCTCCACCCCTGTCAGCCCTCCTCCTTGAGGATGTCGTCCAGTGTCTTGCCCTCGAACTCTTCCTCGTTGACGACGATGGAGCCGTCGTCCGTGCGCACCACGTTTGTTATGCCCGGGTGGCTCTCCTCGAGCTTCCTTATGATGTGCGCCTGCTTTTTCACCGTCCTGGTGAGGCGGCGGTTGGCGCGCATCAGGTCCAGGTAGTCGAGCGAGCGCTTCACCGTCTGGAGCAGTTCCTCGTTGTTCCAGGGCTTGGTGATGAACTTGTAGACCTCGCCCTTGTTTATGGCGTCCACGGCGGCGTCGAGGTCGGCGTATCCGGTCAGGATGATGCGTATCGTGTCGGGCGAGATCTCCCTGGCCCGCGACAGCAGCTCCACGCCGTCCGTCTCGGGCATCCTGTAGTCGGAGATGATGAGCGATACGTCGTTCTCCTCGAGGAGCTTGAGGGCGTTGCGTCCGCTCGTCGCGGTGAGCACCCTGAAGTCCTCGCGCCTGAAGAGCCGCACCAGCGAGCTGAGTATGCTCGCCTCGTCGTCGACGATAAGAAGCGTGTGCTTCATGGCAAGCCTCCTCCCTTGCTTCTCTTCGTTCGAGGAACCGCCCGCCGCTGGAGGATCCGGTCGTGGTAGGTCGAGGTGGGGTCGGTGGGGAAGCCGTCCCGAGAGACGGTCTCTTCAAGTGGCGTGTCCCGCTTACGCTCAGGAAGCTCCGATTAATTACCCTGGGGGAAACTTTCTGTAGAAAGTTTCCCCCAGACCCCCTTCAAAGATTTTTAATTCCCTGCGGTTCATCCCGATTTTGCTTGCAAAATCGGGATGAACCGCAGGGCGTTAAAAGTTTTTGGAGGGAGTCTGAGGGAACCGTGGGTCTGTGACCCGTGGGTCTATGACCCTTTACAAAAAGGTTCCCTCAGGG
>DRME01000050.1 GCA_011375175.1 Deltaproteobacteria bacterium
CCCAGACTCCCTCCAAAGACTTTTGACGCCCTGCGGATCATCCCGATTCTGCTTGCAAAATCGGGATGATCCGCAGGGAATTAAAAGTCTTTGAAGGGGCATCATATGCCCGTGGCGGTTGCCCCGGGGAGGCTGTACCGGGGGGTCGGGCCGCAAAGGCGTAAAAAATCCCGCCTGGCGCGGGCCGACCCCCCGGTACAGCCGAAGAACCGAATAACATGAGACGGGTCTGGGGAAAACGTGGGCCTGTGGCCCTTCTACAGAAAGTTTCCCCCAGGGTAATTGATCAGAGCTTCCTTACGGCCCCGGTTTGCCGGTGGGAAACCGGGCCGCGTTAAAAATCTTCCTGGAGGTAAATCTCGTCGGTCTTCGTCTTCTTTATCTTGAGGGGTACCTGGCAGTAAGGGCAGTATATCTGCTGGCCCACCCTTTCGTCGCCGTCCAGCGGTATCTCGACGTCACAGGTGGGGCACGTAAGGTAGTCGATGGAGCCCAGGTCTGACATGGTGGTCTTACCTCCGCCGTCATATTGTCCACCAGGGCGGGCTTGGTTGTCAAGCCTTTTGGCCCGGTCGTCGGGAGAGGAAAAGAAAAGGAGTCCTGCGTGTACGAGACAAGGAGGCTCTACCTCGCCGTGGGCGAGCGGGTCATACATATGGAGCACCCCGAGTGGGGGGTGGGTCTCGTCGTCGAAGAGGCCCGCTCCACCGTGCCGGGCGGCATGTGCATGGTGAGGATCGAGTTCGCCGACGGCAAGAAGAGGGTCTTCAACAACGACATGGAGTGCCTGGACAGCTGCTGGTACGCGGGCATAAGAAGACACCCCTGATTTTTTCCATCTTCCCGTTGAGGAGGGCGTTCCGGGAGCGATGACGCCCATCAGGATGATAGCGGCTGCGCTGGCCGCCCTGGCGGTCTGCGCACCCACGGGCGCGGCGGCAAGGGCCGCCCTCGATGTGGCGCTCGTCATGGACGCCTCGGGCTCCATGAGGCGGACCGATCCCATGACGCTGCGCATACCGGCGGCGCGGATGTTCGTCGATCTGCTCGACGGGGCCGACAGGGTCGCGGTGGTGAGCTTCAGCACATCGGCCCGCGTGCTCGGCGGGCTGCGAAGTCTCGACGCCGCCGGTACGGCCGCCGTCGAAGAGGCGGTGGGGAAGGTCACCTCCAGCGGGGCATACACGAACCTGTACAAGGCCGTATCGGCCGCCGCAGACCTCCTGGAGAGGGGCGGCGGCGTGGAGGGCGGCGAGCGCCGCAGGCGCATAATCGTCCTCATGTCGGACGGCAAGATGGACGTGGGGGACCCGAAAAGGGATGAAGCGCTCGTCAGCAAGCTCAAGGACGGTCTCGTCGAAGAGCTAAAGAGGAGGTCCATAAGGGTCTACACCATCGCGTTCACCGAGGAGAGCGACATGGCGCTGCTTGAGGAGGTGGCCAGGAAGACGGGCGGCCTCTTCAACGTGGCCCCCTCGGACGACGTCTTCCACCTCGTCTTCGGCTCCATATTCGAAAGCCTCAAGGAGCCGGACATGCTCCCCATAGAGGAGAACACCTTCTTCGTCGACAAGGCCGTCGACGAGCTCACCGTCGTAGCCTCCAAGCACTCTCCCGAGACGCATATAACGCTCGTCGCACCCGGCGGCGTGGAGTTCACGGCCGCCACGCGGGACCCATCGACGAGGTGGTCGGTGGCCAGGACCTTCGAGATGATAACCATCCCGGACCCCGCGGACGGCACTTGGAAGATACTCTTCAGCACGGAAAACAACAAGGCCTACATCATAACGCGGCTCGGCATAGAGACGTCCCTCGACAGGCTCAACGTGATGCTCGGCGAGGGCGTGCCGGTGAACGCCTGGCTCGAGGACGCCGGCGGTGTGGTGACCGTGCCAGAGATACTCGATGAGCTCGACTTCGATCTTCACGTCTCCCTGCCCGACGGCTCGACGGAGAAGGCGGAGCTTGCAGACGACGGCGGCGAGGGAGACGTGGAGAAGGGGGACGGTGTCTTCTCCACCGTCTACAGGCCGGCCTTGACGGGCCCCTACAAGTTCAGGCTCGTGGCCGTCTCAAGGACCTTCGAGCGCGAAAAGACCTTTTCCTTCAACGTCTACGAGCCTGAGCCGGCCGGCGCGGAAGCCCACGGCGTCGCGCACTCCGGCGGGGAGCACGGCGCCGCCGCGCCGGACCGCGACGCACCGGCCGGCGGCCATGACGGCGGCCATGACGGCGAGGGAGGCGGCCACGGCGAGGAGGCGCCGCAGAGCGACGAAGAGCCCGGGGCCGATTCGGACGGCGGCGTGTGGAGCGGGGCCGTCGTGAAGTTTCTGCTCATCAACCTCCTGGCCGCCGGCGCGGTCCTCGGCTGGCTCAACCGCCGCAGGCTCGGCGGCGTCCGGGAGAAGTGGGCCTCCCTTGCCGCAAGGCTTGCGGGGCTGGTGGGGAAGAAAAAAGAGTGATAAAGATAGACGCCCTCCTCTTTCTCTTCATAGTCGAGTTCGCCGTGGCCGCTGTCGCGGCCCTTGTGGTCCTCTTCGTCCTCTACAGGAGGAAGGCCGGTGCCGCCAGGGAGGCGGTGAAGAAAAAAGAGGGCTTCGAGTCCGCCCTGAGGTCGGAGCTCGAGGAGCTCAAGAAGAAGATAGCCGGGGAGGACGCAGAAGGGGAAGGGGCGGCGCAGGGATACGAGCGCGAGATGATGAGGCGCATAGACCTTGCGCGCGTAGAGCTCCTCGAAAGGATCGTGGCCAGGCTCGAGGGGGCCGGCGACGAGCACTCCATGTGGGAGAGCATCTGCGAGAGCCTCACCGACGTGTTGCAGACCGACTTCGAAAAGCTCAGGGAGTCGGAGACCGAGAAGGCCCAGATCATGAAGCAGCTCGAGGCCTCTTCCTCGGCCATGGGCGACGTCAAGAGGCTGCTCGACGACAAGAGGCGCCTGCTCGCCGATCAGAGCGAGCTCAAGGAGAAGGTTCAGGAACTCAACCGCAACCTCGACAACATGACCAGGGCCTACGAGAACCTGACCCGCATTCACGCCGAGCTCGAAAGCGAGTACATGAGGGTCTACGGCCGGACCTCGGGGGACGGCGATGGCGCGCCGCCTCCCTCGGCCGCCGCCTCGGAAGAGGGGAAGGCGGACGGGGAGGCAGGGGAGCCGGTCCCGCAAGACGAAGCCGGAGAGGCCGGCCCGCAGGCCGGGCCCGCGCCTGATCCCGCCGCAGAGGCCGCCCCGTCCGCCGCCGCCGCATCCGTCCCGGCCGCCGGTGAGGGGACTGCCGCCGGTGAGGGGACTGCCGCCGGTGAAGGGACTGATGACGGTGAAGGGACGGCCGGCGGTGGAGGTGAGGGGCACGGCGAGGTTCGCCCCTGAACTCAACGGTCCCGGCCGCGCCCGCCGCGCTTGACAGGGAGGGTCGATTGTAATATAGGGAAGCTCTGATCCGTTCCACCGAGGGAGCCGGGGCCATGGCCCTTGAGTCTCCCCAGCGGTAATTGATCGGAGTCTCCATGGAGCTGTTTCATAAACAGTCCCTGTCGCTCTCTCTCGACGTCACGGAGCGCGCAGGACCCGTTTCCGGGCGGGGGCTGGGGGGGAGCGCCTTTTGAGGAGGGACGGCACATCGGCGACGGGGGCCCTCTTCGTTGTTGCCGCGTCGCTTCTGCTCCTTGCGCAGGGGTGCGGCGGCGATGGAGGCTCGGCCGGGACCTCGACGGCGGCCCCGGAGGGGGCGGCCGCCGCGACCGGCTCGGTGACGCTTGTATGGAGCGCCCCGGCGACCAACACGGACGGCACGCCGGTCGCCGACCTTGCGGGCTACAATATCTATTACGGCGCCTCGCCGGGAGACTACACCGCCTTCAGGGACGCCGGCAACGTCACGTCCTACACCCTCGATGGACTCAACTCGGGCGCGAAGTACTTTTTCGCCGTCACGGCCTACAACGAGGCGGGCTACGAGAGCGACTACTCCAACGAGGTGAGCGCCTCCGTGCCGTAGTCCCTGTTTTTTTCCTTGTAAAAGCCCCCCCGAAGATGCTAAATTAAGGGAACTCTGATTGATTGCACCGAGGGGACCTTTTTGTAAAAGTTTCCCCCGGGGTAATTCATCAGAGTTTCCTTAAGGGAACTCTGAATTCTTGCACGGAGGGGACCTTTTTGTAGGAGGGTCACGGACCCGCGGTTCCCCCGGCCGGCACGGGCCGTCCCGGCTCCCCCGCTTCACAGGCCGTGCCGGTCACGACAGCCGGAGAGATGCCCGAGCGGCCGAAGGGGCACGACTGGAAATCGTGTGTGCATTAATCGTGTACCGAGGGTTCGAATCCCTCTCTCTCCGCCACATTCGTCCATAGAGGGGGCCCCGTGCGGTCCGTCCGGGGGAGGCGGCGCGATCCTTCGATAGAAGCTCCCCGGAAGAGAGCCGCTTCGGGGCTTCCCCTAACGCTTTTGCGGGCGTTGTTGATAGCTGGGTCTCGCGCAATGGAAAGGGTGTGAACCCCGTCAGGTCCGGAAGGAAGCAGCGGTAGCACCTCGGCCCATGTGCCGCGAGGGTGCCTAGCTATCAACAGCGCCCGCAAAAGGTTTGGAGCCGGGCGCACTCCCCCCTGTACGTCACGACTCCCCGGATGCACAGCGGCCCCGGGGCGGCGAATCATGGTTGCCTTGACGGCTCTTCCTGCTGAAAAGTCCCGCATATGTCTTATCTCGTCATAGCAAGGAAGTGGCGGCCCCTCGTCTTCGACGAGATCGTCGGGCAGGACCACGTGACGACGACCCTCAGAAACGCCGTCACCTCCGGCAGGATCGCCCATGCCTATCTCTTTTCCGGTCCCAGGGGCGTGGGCAAGACCACGGCCGCCAGGATACTGGCCCGATGTCTCAACTGCGCACAGGGACCGACCGTCTCGCCATGCAACGAGTGTGACTCCTGCAGGGGGGTGGTGGCCGGCTCCTCGGTCGACGTCTTCGAGATAGACGGCGCCTCCAACACCGGCGTGGACAACATAAGGGAGCTGCGCGAGAGCGTCAGGTACGTGCCCAGCAGCGGCCGCTACAAGGTCTACATCATAGACGAGGTCCACATGCTCTCGGGCGCGGCCTTCAACGCCCTGCTCAAGACCCTTGAAGAGCCTCCGCCCCATGTGATATTCATCTTCGCCACGACGGAAGTCCACAAGATACCGGCCACGATACTCTCGCGGTGCCAGCGTTTCGACTTCAGGCGCATACCGCTGCGTGTCATAGAGGAGAGGCTGCGCTCGATTGCCTCGGCCGAGTCGATCACAATCGACGAAGAGGCCCTCTACATGATAACGAGGGAGGCCGACGGCAGCCTGCGCGACGCCCAGAGCCTCCTGGACCAGGTCATAGCCTTTGCCGGCACGGAGATAAGGGCCGCCGACGCGGCTTCGGCCCTCGGCCTCATGGACCGCACCACGCTCTTCGAGCTCACGGCGGCCGTTGTGGCGGGCGACGGCGCGAAGGCTTTAAATATCGTTGAAAAGATATATGATTTTGGTTATGATTTAAAAAAAGTCTGCTCCGAGATGCTCGAGCAGATCCGGGATCTCATGGTCCTGAAGGTCACGGGAGAGACGGCTCTCCTGGACCTGCCGGAGAGCGAGAAGGAGAGGCTCAAGGGACTTGCGGCCGGGCTGGGACTTGAGCGGATCGAGCAGCTCTTCACCGTGGTGACCAGGGGGCTCGACGAGCTTTCGAGGTCCGCCACACCGCGGTTCGCCCTCGAGATGGCCCTGGTGAGGGCCGCGCATACGGGCGAGCTGAAGACGCTCGCCGAGATCGCGGCGGGACTGGAGGCGCTGAGGAGCGCCTTTTCCGCCGGGGTGCCCCTTGCGGGGGTGGCTCCGGGGCGGCCCCGGCCGGAGTCGGGACCGGCGCCGGCGTCTCCGAAGGCGCCGAAGTCCGTCAAGGCCGCGGCGGTCGCCGGGGGGACCCCGGCGAAGGAGGCCGCCGGGGCGCCGGGAAGGGCTCCGGCTACGCAGGGGGGGGCTCCGGCTGCGCAGGGGGGGCAGGCGGGGCAAGGGGGGGACGCCGCCTCTGCGGCAAAGGCCGGGCAGGGCCGAAAGGGCGCGGCAAAGGCCGGGCTCGTAGAACTCCTTAAAAAGCGCGACCGCGTGGCGGCCAGGGTCCTCTCCCAGGCCGACGTGCGCTTCGGCGGCGCCGAGGTGGAGATAAGGGCCGGCGCCGGGGAGGCCGTCCTGCGCCAGGCCGAGCACCGCAGGTCTCTCGAAAAGGCCCTTGCCGAGTACCTTGGCCGCCCGGCGCGGGTGAGCTTCGGTCCCCCCGACGCCGCAGGCGCGGACCCCCAGGCCATCGTCGAGGAGGCGCGCCGCATATTCGACGCCGAGATAATTGAAAACCCCAGGAGGAGCGATGTCTAAACAGTTAGCCAGCATAATGAAGCAGGCCCAGAAGATGCAGCAGAAGGTCGCCGAGATACAGAAGGAGATGGCCGGCAAGACCGTCGAGGCCAGCGCCGGCGGCGGCATGGTCACGGCTGTCGTCAACGGCGCCAACAAGCTCGTCTCCATAAAGATAGACCCCGCCGTCGTGGACCCCGATGACGTCGAGATGCTCCAGGACCTCGTCGTCGCCGCCGTGAACGAGGCCTTCGCCAGGGCCCAGCAGATGATAAGCGACGAGATGTCGAAGGTTACGGCCGGTCTCGGTATGAACATACCGGGTCTTTTGTGAGGGCCATGGAGTACGCCGGGCCCATCCGCAGACTCATCGACTCCTTCGCCAGGCTGCCGGGCATAGGCGAGAAGACGGCCTCGCGGCTGGCGCTCTACGTGCTCAACGCCGACAAGGGCTACGTGGACGAGTTCGTCGCCAGCCTGCTGGAGGTCAGGGATGGGGTGGGCCTCTGCTCCGAGTGCATGACCTTCTCCGAGAGGGACCCCTGCGCCATATGCGGCGACGCGCGCCGTGACGGCTCCACGCTCTGCGTGGTAGGCGACTACAAGGACATGGTGGCCATCGAGTCCGGCGGTGCCTACCGGGGCCGCTACCATATCCTGCACGGCACGCTCTCTCCGCTCAAGGGGATAGGGCCGGGCGAGATAAGGCTCGCCGAGCTCGTGCGCAGGGTCGAGCGCGGCGGCGTGGCCGAGGTCATCGTCGCCACCGGCTTCGACAGCGAGGGCGAAGCCACGGCCGTCTATATTACGGACCTCCTCAAGCCCTACGGCGTGAAGACGACCCGCATAGCCTCGGGCGTGCCCATGGGCAGCTTCATCGAGTACATGGACAGCTCCACGCTCTCGCGGGCCATGGAAGGCAGGCGCGAGCTCTGAGCTCGGCCCGCGCCGTCTGCGCGGGAAGAGCGCCGGGAGGCTGAAAGGGCCTGGACGTCGAGTGGACGGGCGGACCGGCACCGCGAAGGCTTGCCGCCCCGCGGCGGCCTGGCGCCCCGCGGCAACGACCCCTCCGGGGAAAAAGAAAACGAAGGGAAGAAGAGACTATGGAAGGTTACGTTGAGGTAAGGTGGCACGGCCGGGCCCAGCAGGGCATAGTGACGGCCGCCAAGATGCTGGGCGAGGCCGCGCTGCTCTCCGGCAAGTACGTCCAGGCCTTTCCCGAGTTCGGCCCCGAGAGGATGGGGGCGCCGGTCAAGGCCTTCAACCGCGTCTCCGACGAGCCCATAAGGCTCCACTGTCAGGTGACCAGGCCCGACATCGTGGTCATAGCAGATCCCACGCTCATCGGCATGGATATCTCCGGCGGTATGGGCGTGGCGGGCAGCGTCACCGACGGAACGGACGAAAAGGCCGTCTTCATCGTCAACACCACCAAGAGCGCCGAACAGATGCGCGGCGAGCTCGGAGTGGGCGACGGCCCCGCCGTCTTCACCGTCGACGCCTCCCGCATCTCGATGGAGAGCCTGGGCCGTCACATGCCCAACGCGCCCCTTCTCGGCGCGCTCTCCAGGGTCACTTCACTGGTGCCGCTCGACGCCCTGACAAGCAACTTCAGGGACAACTACTCCAAGAAATTCAGCGCCAGGGTCATAGAGGGCAACGTCAACGCCATCCGCCGCGGCTACGAGGAGGCGGCCTGAGCGGGCCTCTGTTCTCCTTCCGTGCCGATACAAAGACGAACAAGGGGGTAAGATGAAAGTCGATAAAGAGCTTCCCTGGGGAGGCGTCATACTCGATGCGGGCTCGGCCGACGCCTACTCCACGGGCGGCTGGCGCAAGCTGCGGCCCGTGCTCGACAGGGACAAGTGCATAGACTGCCTCATCTGCTGGGTCATGTGCCCCGACTCGGCCATCATAGTCGAGGACGGCAAGATGACCGGGTTCGATCTCGAACACTGCAAGGGTTGCGGCATCTGCGCCGTCGAGTGTCCCGACAAGGTGAAGGCGATTACTATGGAAGAGGAGGCCGTCTGATGTCAGTAGCCACGAAGCCAGCAAACCGGGTCGGTCTTACCGGCAACTCGGCCGTTGCGCACGCCATGAGGCAGATAGACCCCGACGTGGTGGCGGCCTACCCCATAACGCCGTCGACGACGGTGGTCGAGGAGTTCTCCGGCTACGTAGCCGACGGCAAGGTCTCCACCGAGCTCATCACCGTGGAGAGCGAGCATTCGGCCATGAGCGCCTGCGTGGGCGCCTCGGCGGCCGGCGCGCGGGTCATGACGGCCACGAGCTCACAGGGACTCGCCCTCATGTGGGAGGTCCTCTACATAGCCTCGGGCATGAGGCTGCCCGTGGTGATGGCCACCGTCAACAGGGCGCTCTCGGCGCCCATCAACATACACTGCGACCACTCGGACTCCATGGGAGCCAGGGACTCGGGCTGGATACAGCTCTACTCCGAGACCGTCCAGGAGGCCTACGACAACCTCTTCCAGGCCGTGAGGATCGCCGAGCACAGGGACGTGCGCCTGCCCGTCATGGTCTGTCTCGACGGCTTCATAACGAGCCACGCCATCGAGAACATGGAGCTCATAGACGACGGGGCGGTGAGGGACTTCATAGGAGAGTACAGGCCCGACACGTCGCTTCTCGACACGGACAATCCGGTGACCCTCGGCGCCATGACCCTGCCCGACACGTACATGGAGTTCAAGCGCCAGCAGTCCGAGGCGATGACGCGCTCCAAGGGCGTCATACTCGACGTGGCAAAGGAGTTCGAAAGTGCCTTCGGCAGGAGCTACGGCCTCTTCGACGCCTACATGGTCGACGACGCCGACGAGGTCATAGTGATCCTCAACTCGGCGGCCGGCACCACCAAGGTGGCCGTCGACAGGCTGAGGAAGGAGGGCAGGAAGGTCGGCGTGCTCAGGCCCCGCGTCTACAGGCCCTTCCCTCACGAGGAACTCGCCCAGGCCCTGCGGGGCAGGAAGGCCGTGGCCGTGCTCGACCGCGCCGACTCGATGAACGCCTTCGGCGGCCCCCTCTTCAGCGACATCCGCTCGGCCCTCTACGAAGTGGACGACAGGCCCGTGGTCTTCGGCCGCATATACGGCCTCGGCGGGCGCGACTACATGGTCGAGGACGCCCTCGGCGTATTCGACGAGCTCAGGGAGGCGGCCGGGAAGGGCAGGGCCGGCGAGCTGATAAAGTACATAACCCAAGGATAGAGGACGATATGGCGACTCTCAAGCAACTGGCAAGTCAGGAAGAGCTCTTCACCGGAGGCCACCGGCTCTGCGCCGGCTGCGGCATACCGCCCATAGTGAGGCTTCTGCTCAGGTCGGCGGGCGGGCCCGTTGTGGCCGCCACGGCCACGGGGTGTCTCGAGGTGGGCACCACCATCTACCCTTACACGTCGTGGCGCATACCGTGGATACACTCGGCCTTCGAGAACGCCGCCGCAACCATAAGCGGTGTGGAAGCGGCCTACCGGGTTCTGAAGAAGAAGGGGAGACTGCCGGGCGGCGACAAGGAGATCAAGTTCGTCGCCTTCGGCGGCGACGGAGGCACCTACGACATAGGCTTCCAGTCCCTCTCGGGGGCGCTCGAGAGGGGGCACGACTTCCTCTACGTCTGCTACGACAACGGCGCGTACATGAACACCGGCATACAGCGCTCCAGCGCAACGCCGCTTGGAGCCGGCACCACTACGAGCCCGGCCGGGTCGGTCATCCCCGGCAAGAGCGAGTGGCGCAAGGACCTCACCCGCATAGTGGTGGCCCATAACGTGCCCTACGCGGCCCAGGCCTCGCCCCACAACTGGTCGGACCTCGCCAGGAAGGCCCAAAAGGCGCTCTCCACGAAGGGGCCGACCTTCCTCAACATACTCTCGCCCTGTCCGCTGGGCTGGTACTCGAAGCCGGAGGACTCGATGCGGCTTGCCAAGCTCGCCTCCGACACCTGCTACTGGCCTCTCTACGAGGTCGAAGACGGCGTGCTCAAGGTCACCTACAAGCCGCGCGATAAGAGACCCGTGGAGGAGTGGCTAAGGCTCCAGGGCAGGTTCAAGCACCTCTTCAGGGGAGGTGACGGCTCGGTCGTCGAAGCCCTCCAGAAGGGGATCGACGACGAATGGGAGAGACTCCTGGAGCTTGACGGCAAACGGATCTGAAGAGGCGCAGGCGGACCTTCTTCTACACCGGCGGCCGGCGGGCGTCAATCCCCCCCGCCGACAGGTCCGCCGCCCTTGCTTGACGCCCCCGGCGCCGGGGCGGGGAAACGGTCATGACTCAAAGCTCGCTTGTGATGTTCGATGAAGAGTACCGTGAGCTTACCGGCATCGTCGAGAAGCTCGTGGCCGACGCCAACGCAAAGAGCGCTTTCCTCGTGGACAAGGACGGCCAGCTCATTACGCTCGGCGGCGAGACCGAGGGCATGGACGTGACCTCGCTCGCCTCGCTCACGGCGGGCAACATTGCTGCCACCGACGGCCTTGCAAAGCTCGTGGGCGAAAAGGAGTTCTCCATACTCTTCCACGAGGGGGAGAAGGACAACATCCACCTCTCGCTCATCGCCGGCAAGGTCATACTCGTCGTCATATTCGACGAGAGGAGCTCGCTCGGGCTTGTAAGGCTCCGGGTCAGGAAGGCGAGCCGGGCGCTCGAAGAGTGTATAGAACGGGTCGTCAAGAGGGCCCGGGGCTCGCAGTCGGCGGAGTCGAGGCTCCTCGACGAGATCACGGACGAGGACATAGACAAGCTCTTCAGTTGAAGCCCCTACGCCCCCGGCGCCGGCCCACAGACTCGGGGAGAGTATCGACACTCACGATATGTCTTTCATAAACTACTCCGCAAGGGAGATAAACTGCAAGATCGTCTACTACGGCCCCGGCCTCTGCGGCAAGACGACGAACCTGCAGTTCATATATTCCAAGACGAGACCCGAATCGAAGGGAAAGATGATCTCCCTGGCCACCGAGACGGAGAGGACGCTCTTCTTCGACTTCCTGCCGCTCGCCCTCGGTGAGATAAAGGGTTTTAAGACCCGGTTCCACCTCTATACCGTGCCGGGCCAGATCTTCTACGATGCGTCGAGAAAGCTCATATTGAAGGGGGTTGACGGCATCGTCTTCGTCGCCGACTCGCAGGTGGAGCGCATGGACGCCAACCTCGAGAGCTTCGACAACATGCGTCTCAACCTCGCCGAACAGGGTTACAACCTCGACGAGCTCCCTTACGTCATACAGTACAACAAGCGCGACCTCGCCGACGTGGTGCCCGTGACGGAGCTGAAGAAAGTGCTCAACACCAGGGGCGTGCCCGACTTCGAGGCCGTGGCCGTCAAGGGTGTCGGCGTCTTCGAGACCCTCAAGGCCGTGGTCAAGCTGGTGCTCAGGGAACTCAAGAAAGGGGCGTAATGAACGTGAGTGCGCGGGAAAAGGTCATCTCCGACATGAAGGAAGCGCTGAAACGTGGCGAAAAAGCTCGTCTTTCCGTGCTACGCATGTTCGTTGCGGCCATGAAGAACAAGGAGATCGAGCTCAGGCGCGGGCTCGATGACGGAGAGGTCGCCCAGGTGGCGGCCACCCTCATCCGCCAGAGGACCGACTCGGTGGTCCAGTACCGCCGCGGCGGCCGTGACGACCTGGCCGACAGGGAAGAGGCCGAGATCGCGGTCCTCAGGGCCTACCTGCCCGAACAGTTGTCGGCCTCGGAGCTCGAGGAGGTCGTGGCCTCCGCCGTGGAAGAGCTCGGCGCCTCGGACATGAAGGACATGGGGCGCGTCATGAAGTCGGTCATGGAGAAGGTCAGGGGCCGGGCCGACGGCAGGGTCGTGAGCGAGACCGTTAGGAAGGCCCTCTCCCGCTGACGTTCCGGGTAGCTCCTTCGGGGGGAGGAGGGGGAGCGCCTTTCCGCAACTCCTTCCTCTGAGCGCCCGCAGGGGGGCAAAGAGGGGGCGCAAGGGCGTTAAAAGGCCCGCATGGCGCGAGTCGGCCCCTGCGGCCGCCGCCGCGGCCGGGGCCCTTGGACGGAGAGTCTTCCAGGGGGCGGCCAGTCCCTCTTTCACCGACATGGGAATGAGAAAGGAAGTGGAGTCATGAAGATACGCGAGATATACGAGAGGGCCTACAGGCGCGGCATGGAGCTCGATCCCCGCGGCGGCGACGAGGTCGCCAAGGTTCTCGAGAGGACGAAGAAGGATTACGAGGACCTCAAGGAGAAGGAGCGCAAGTGGTTCGACATGGAGGCCCTCGAAAACCCTTTCGCCGACACGCGCATCCTCTACGGCGACCCGGAGGGCGAGGTGAGGCGCGTGATGGTGGGCATCGACGTTGAGGTCGGCGAGGTGCTCCTTGCCGACCGGCTCGGCGGGAAGGGCACGCCCGTGGACCTCATCATAGCCCATCACCCCGAGGGCCGTCCCATGGCCAGGCTCTACGACGTGATGGACATGCAGGCCGGCATCCTCAACCGCTACGGCGTGCCCATAAACGTGGCCGAGAGCCTGATGAGCGACCGCATAAAGGAGGTGGAGCGCAGGCTCATGCCGGCCAACCACACGAGGGCCGTCGACGCCGCAAAGCTTCTGGGCATCCCGATGATGTGCATACACACGCCCTCGGACAACGCCGTGACCGACTACCTTCAGCGTCTCTTCGACGACGCCACCCCCCGTTACGTCTCCGACGTGGTCGACACGCTCAGGGACATACCCGAGTACCGGGCGGCCATGGAGGAGGCCGTGGGGCCCAAGGTGGTCGTCGGCTCTGCGCGGCGCAGGGCGGGCAAGGTCTTCGTCGACATGACGGGGGGCACGGGCGGCAGCAAGAAGGCCTTCGAGAAACTATCCCAGGCGGGAGTGGGCACGGTCGTGGGCATGCACATAGGCGAGGAGCACCGCAAGGAAGCGGAAAAGCACCATATAAACGTCGTCCTGGCCGGTCACATATCGAGCGACAACCTGGGGCTCAACCTCCTGCTCGACTACGTGCTCGACGGCGTGGACGTGGTCGCCTGCTCGGGCTTCAGGAGGATAACGAGAAAGTAGGTCTCCCGGCGGGGCGAGCATCCCCGCCGCGACGTCCGTCCCTTGACTCTTACCGCACATCCAACGGCCGCCCTTGTCGATGAGGCCACGCTCGAAGCCCTCGAGTACGGTCTGGTCCTCGAGGCCGTGGCGTCCCATGCCTCGTCGGTCCAGGCCGCCAGCTCCATCAGGGACCTCAGACCCATGGCCGACCCCGCGGCCATGGAAGAAGCTTACGCCTCGGTGGCCGAACTGTCGGCCCTCCTCGACGCCGGCGGCCGTCTGCCGCTCGGCGGGCTGCGCGACGTGAGGGGGCCGCTCTCGCGCTGCGTCCCAGAGGGGGCCTGCCTGCCGCCCGAAGAACTCCTCGACATCCGGTACACGCTCGAGACGGCCGTCGGCCTCAGGGCCGTGGTCGACGCCGATTTCAGGGGCCTCTGTCCCCGCGCAGCGGCGCTCATCGGGACCCTGAGCGACCAGCGCGACCTGCTGCGCCGCCTCGATGGCGCCGTCGACGAGAAGGGCGGCGTCAAGGATACGGCCTCCCGGCGTCTCCTGTCCATAAGGGGGGAGATACGGCGCACCATGGAACGCTCGCGCTCGCTGATAGCCGAGATGGCCCGCAGCGAGCGCTGCAGGGACGCGCTGGCCGACGACCTCTACTCGGTCCGCGACGACCGCTACGTGCTCATGGTGAAGGCCGGCCCCCACGCCTCCTTTCCCGGCGTGGTCCACGGCCGCTCGGCGAGCGGGCTCACCTACTTCATAGAGCCCATGCAGATGGTGGAGCTCAACAACCGGCTCGCCATACTGCGCCGCGACGAGTCGGCCGAGGTGATGAGGATCCTGCGCGAACTCACCGCCGCGGTGGCCGCCGTCAAGAGCGAGATAGAGGCCGACATAGCGGTCATGGTCGAGCTCGACCGCCTCCAGGCGAAGGCGCTCTTCGGCAGGGCCGTCGACGGGGTGGTCCCGGTGCTTCGCACCGACGGCTCCGTGAGCCTTCGCGGCGCGCGCCACCCTCTGCTCGTCTTCAGGGAGGCCGAGGGCAAGGGCCGCGCCGTCCCCATAGACATGGAGCTGGAGCCCCACGTGGCGGTGCTCGTCATATCGGGGGCCAATACGGGGGGAAAGACGGTCTCACTCAAGACCCTGGGCCTCTTGACGCTTCTCGCCCAGTCGGCCGTCCCGGTCCCGGCCGCCCCGGGCAGCGCGCTCAGCGTCTTCGGCCGCCTCTGGGCCGACATCGGCGACCGCCAGAGCATCGTATCCGATCTCAGCACCTTCTCGGCCCACCTGCGGCGCACGGCCCGCATACTCGACGGCGCCGGACCCTCAACCCTCGTTCTCATCGACGAGATAGGCGTGGGCACCGACCCGGCCGAGGGGAGCGCCCTTGCGCTCTCGGTGCTCGAGGAGCTCGCGTCAAGGGGGGCGAAGACCGTCGTAACCACCCATCTCAATCTGCTCAAGGCCCATGCCCAGACCGATCCGGCCTTCGAGAACTGCGCCGTCCTCTTCGACGAGGAGGCCATGCGTCCGCTCTACGCCCTGCGGCGCGGGGTGCCGGGACCGAGCCTCGGGCTTGCGGTGGCGCTGAAGTACGGCCTGCCCCAGGAGGTCGTGGAGCGCGCAAAAGAGAGGCTTGCCGGCGGCGAGGGGGCCTTCGTCGAGTCTGTGCGGCTGCTGGAAGAGGAGAAGGAGAGGGTCGCTCGGCTGGAGGCGAGGCTCCGCGAACTCGAGGCCCGGAGGAGCGAGGCGGTGGAGCGGTTCAGGCGCGAGCGTCGAAGACTCGTCGAGCGGCTGCGCCGCCGGCTGGAGCAGGACGCCGAGCGGGCGAGGACCGAGATCCGCCGTGTCACCGAAGAACTCAGGGGGACGGCCACGCGGGGCGAGGCCGAGAGGGCCTCGAAGCTCGTCCGCCGGGCCCTCGGCTCCTTCGCGCCGGCGCCCGAAGGGCGGGATGAGCGCTCTTACCGGCCCCGCCCCGGCGACTGGGTCGAGGTCACCGGCACGGGCCGTCGCGGCGAGGTGACGGCCGTGGACGACGGGGCAAGGCGCGCCGACGTTGCGGTGGGAGGGCTCAAGGTCAGGCTTGCCTGGTCGAGGCTCAAGAAAGTCGCCGCCCCCGCCGCGCCGGTCCGGCCCTCGGGAGCGGCCGTGCTCGCAGGAGACGCCGCGGCGGCTATGACGCTCAACATCATCGGAAAGCGCGTGGACGAGGCGCTTGCGCTCGTGCGGGGTTTCGTCGAAAAGGCCCACATGGTGGGCCTCGAGAGGGTTGAGATAATACACGGAGTGGGCACCGGCGCCCTGGCGCGCGCAGTGCGCGCCTTCCTCAAGGAAAGTCCCGTGGTAAAGGGGGCTTCGCCGGGAAATCCGGACAGGGGCGGGGCCGGCGTAACGGTGGTGGCGCTCAAATGATCTCCGGCGACGGGCTCCGGCCCTCTCACGCCGTGGTGTCCCTTATGGCGTAATGATGAGACCCCCTGAGGGAGGACCGGTCGCGCCAGGCGGGGGTATACGCCTTTGCGACCGGTCCTCCCTCAGGGGGTCGAAGTCCACGAGGCACGGAAGGTGGAGGCAGGGAAAGTCTGAGGGAACCTTTTTGTAAAAGGGTCACAGACCCACGGTTCCCTCAGACTCCCTCCAAAAACTTTTGACGCGAGTTGGTTTCCCCTGTTTTGCCAAGCAAAACAGGGGAAACCAACTCGTATCGAAAGTCTTTGAAGGGGGTCCGGGGGAAACTTTCTACAGAAAGTTTCCCCCGGTGAAATAAATCTAAAGATTTATCATCGTGATTCCGAAAGATAAAATAGAAGAAATCAAGCTGCGGGCCAGCATCGTCGATATCGTCTCCGACTATGTGAATCTGCGGCGCAGGGGCAGGAACCTCGTCGGCCTCTGTCCTTTTCACTCGGAGAAGACGCCGTCTTTCACCGTAAGCGAGGAAAAGAACCTCTATCACTGCTTCGGCTGCCACGCAAGCGGTGACGCCATCGACTTTCTCGTAAGGTACGAGAGGCTAAGCTTTGTCGAGGCCGTCAGGGCCGTGGCCGCAAAGTACGGCATCGAGGTCGAGGAGCGTAAGGGCGGAGGCGGCGCAGCCTCCGACGAGGTTGCAAGGCTCGTGGAGGCCAACGCGCTGGCGGGGCGTTTCTTCACGGAAGAGCTCATGGGTCCCGCCGGGGCTGCGGCGCGCCGGTATCTCAAGGGCCGCGGCTTCGGCAGAGAGGTGGTCACGGCCTTCGGCGTCGGCTACGCCCCGGACAGGTGGGACGGGCTCCTCTCGTACCTGAAGGCCGGGGGGGTGGATCCCGCCACGGCCGAGAAGGCCGGCCTGCTCGTAAAGAAGGGCGAGGGGAGGTATTACGACCGCTTCAGGGGGAGGATAGTCTTTCCCATAAGGGATACGCGGGGGCGCATAGTCGCCTTCGGCGGCAGGACGGTCGTCGGCGCCGAGCCCAAGTATCTCAACTCCCCGGAGTCGCCGCTCTTCAGGAAGAACCAGACACTCTACGGCCTCTACGAGGGTAGGGAGCAGATAAGGAAGAGCGGCGCCGTGCTCGTCGCCGAGGGGTACTTCGACCTCATCGCCCTCCACAGGGCGGGGTTTCGCAACTCGGTGGCCACCATGGGCACGGCCATGACGGCCGCCCACTTCCACAGGCTCAAGGGGTACGCCGGGAAGGTGTATACCATATTCGACTCCGACGAGGCCGGCGTGAAGGCCGCTTTGCGGGTGCTGGGGCCGAGCATCGAGGCGGGCGTGGACGCCATGGTAGTGCTCCTGCCCGAGGGGGAGGACCCCGACGACTTTCTCAGGCGCCGCGGCGCCGCGGCCCTCGATGAGGCCGTAGCGAAGGCCGGGGCGCTCATGGACTTTTTTCTTGACGGGCTGAGGGACCGCTTCGATACGGCGAGCGCCGGGGGCAAGGCGAAGGCGCTGGAAGAGGCGCTGCCCTATCTGACGGCCTTGAAGAATGTGGCCGTGCGGGACCACTACGCCGTTAGGACTGCTACGGTGCTCTCACTCAACGTCGCCTCGGTCTACGAGGCCATGCGCAGCGTCGGCCGCCGGAAGAGGCGGGCCGGGTACGCTTTTGCCGAGGCCGCGCCGTCTTCGCGGAGCGAGGCGGCAAGGCGGGCCGCAGCGGCGAGAAACACAAGACGCATCGAGGAGACGCTTCTGCGGGTGCTCATGGCCCACCCCGAGCTCCACGGAGAGAGGACGGCCCTGGCGCTCCGGCGCTTCAACGACCCGCTCCTCAAGGGTGTTGCCTGCGCTCTCGCCGACTTCCTCGACTCCGGCCGCCGCGACGTGCGCGCCCTGCTCGACGAGATCGACGGCGAGGAGACGAGGGCCGCCGCGGCCTCTCTGCTCGTAAGTGATGAAGATGGGTTCATAGAAGAGCCTGGCAGGATGCTCGACGACTGCACGGCGAAGCTGCTCGACGCCGGCAAGGTGAGGGCCGCCACCATCGAGACGACCGTCAAGAAGGCGCGGGAGGCGGGGCTCGACGAACTGGCCGCAAGACTCATCAAGAGGATAGAGGGCGGTCGCAAAAAAAACGGACTGGAGTAGAAGAGATGCCTTTGAACACATCCGGAACAGAGGGTGCGGAGAAGAAGGACCTCGTCGAGATCGAGGACTGCGACGACGGCCTCTGCGCCGTGGAGGACGAGTCGGGCGAGGTCTACGACCCCGTAAAAAGGTACCTCCAGGAGATGGGCGAGGTATATCTTCTGACCAGAGAGGGCGAGATCGAGCTCGCAAAGCGCATAGAAGAGTCGAGGATGGCCATTGCGGGCGAGCTGCTCAAGACACCGGCCCTTGCAGGGGAGCTCGACGCCCTGAGGGCGAGGATCCAGGAACGCTTCGGCGCGGAAGACCGGTCCGGGTCGGACGATGACGATGACGACTTCGAGGAAGAGGAGACGGGGGACCTGAATGGCGTGCTCGCCAGGGTCGACGAGCTCGAAAGGTCGTTCAAGGCCAACGGCAAGGGGCTCGGCAGGGAGCGCGAGTCGGAACTGGTGGTCGAGATAGACAACGAAACGGGCGTACTCGTTGCCGCTGCTTCCGCCGTAAAGGGCTGGCGCGACGAGCTGCTGCGCCTGGAGGAGAGAAGACGGGCCGCCAGGGAGAGGGGCGACGACGGGGCGAGGGCCGAGCTCAGGGAGATAAGCAGGCGCAAGCGCGCCGTCGAGGCCGCCGCCGGCATGAAGGCTCGGGCCGTCATCGACATGGCCAAGGTGCTCGACTACTGGGAGGAGGTCATGGACGGTGCGAAAAAACAGCTCGTCACCGCCAACCTGAGGCTCGTGGTGAGCATCGCCAAGAGGTACATGAACCGCGGCCTCCAGCTCCTCGACCTCATCCAGGAGGGCAATATCGGCCTCATGAGGGCCGTCGACAAGTTCGACTACCGCCGGGGCTACAAGTTCTCCACCTACGCCACCTGGTGGATACGACAGTTCATCACCAGGGCCATAGCCGACCAGTCTCGCACCATCCGGATCCCCGTCTACATAACGGAGATCGTCAACAAGCTCGTCCAGCTCTCCAACAAGCTCGCCCAGGACAACGGCGTTGAGCCCACGCCCGAGGAGCTGGCCGAGAAGATCGGGCTTCCGGCGGCCAAGGTCAAGAAGATGCTCAAGGTGGTGAAGGAGCCGGTCTCGCTCGAGGCGCCCGTCGGCGACGACGACGGCTCGCTCGGCGACTTCATAGCCGACACCAACACCCTTGCGCCCCACGAGACGGCCGTCAACGAAAACCTCGTGGAGCAGATAGACGAGATACTCTCCACCCTTTCGCCGCGGGAGGAGCAGGTGCTGCGGATGAGGTTCGGTATCGGCCAGGATACCTCCTATACGCTCGAAGAGGTCGGCGCCTGTTTCAATGTCACCCGCGAGAGGGTCCGGCAGATAGAGGCCAAGGCCCTGAGAAAACTGCGCCACCCCACAAGGTGCGTAAAGCTCAAGGTCTTTACCGAGCACTGACATAAGGAATTACCCTGGGGGAGACTTTCCGAAGAAGGGCCGCAGGCCCGCGTTTCCCCCCTGCCCCATTGTATGGTTGTTCGGCTCTTCGGCTGTACCGGGGGTTCGGCCCGCGCCAGGCGGGATTTTTTACGCCTTTGCGGCCCTAACCCCCGGTGCAGCCCCCCGAGGCAGCCGCCGCGGGCAGGACGCCCCCTTCAAAGACTTTTCTTAGGGAAGCTCTGATTAATTACCCTGGGGAGACTTTCCGAAGAAGGGCCGCAGGCCCGCGTTTCCCCTCTGCCCCATTGTATGGTTGTTCGGCTCTTCGGCTGTACCGGGGGTTCGGCCCGCGCCAGGCGGGATTTTTTTACGCCTTTGCGGCCCGAACCCCCGGTGCAGCCCCCGAGGCAGCCGCCGCGGGCAGGACGCCCCCTTCAAAGACTTTTCTTAGGGAAGCTCTGATTAATTGCACTGGGGGAAACGTGGGCCTGTGGCCCTTCTACAGAAAGTTTCCCCCAGGGCAATAAATCAGAGAATAAATCAGGGCTTCCATAAGCCCCGCCGTTACCCCCCCCGGCGGCCGCCTTACGTAAAGAGTGCTTGACAGCGGCCGCTTATTTTCATAAAATAAGGAACCACCATGTCGGCCGCCCCTGATGGGGCGTTCACAGGGCGGAGTCTCTGTTGCGACGGCTACGGCGGGCGGGGCCCATAGCTCAGTTGGAAGAGCCACCGGCTCATAACCGGTCGGTCCCTGGTTCGAGTCCAGGTGGGCCCACCATGTCAAAGGAGGGACTCCGAAAAAAGATTGGAGGCTGCTTTTTGCAACATTCGCTGAAGGTCCTGGAAGAGATCCAGAAGATGGACCTCGAGATAGGCGAGATCGAAGGTGAGAGGGAGAGTCTGCGCAGCAGGATAGGAGAGGTGGAGGGCGAGATAGAGGCCCTCGAGGCCGAGCAGCGGCGGCTCGGCGAAGAGCTCGACGGATTCCTGAAGAAAAAGCGGGATGTCGAGGAGCAGATAAGACTCCGCGTAGAGAGGATAAGGCGCGACGAGAAGCGCACCGCCGAGATCAGGAAGGACCGCGAGTACGGGGCGCTCTTGCGGGAGATAAACAACGCCAAGCGCGAGCGTGAGGAGCACGAGTTCGAACTGCTGAAGATAGAAGAAGAGATCGCCGGACTCGACAAGCGGCTGGAGGCCGGCAAGGCCGCCATCGAGGAGAAGAGGGGCGTGCTCGCCGCCCTGACGAGCGACTTCGGAGCCAGGGAGCCACAGTGGGACAAGCAGATCGCCGAGGTGACCGAGCGCAGAAAGACGGTCATGGGCGAGATAAAACCGCTGGTGCTCAAGACATACGAGCGCATCAAGGAAAAGCGCGGCGGCCTCGGCCTCGTGCCCGTAAAGGACGAGATCTGCCAGGGCTGCTACATCAACATCCCGCCACAGGTATACATCCGGCTCATGAGGGGGGACGACGAGCTCATCACCTGCCCCCACTGCCACCGCATACTATATTTCGACCATTCGGACCGCTCCGAGGCCGTCTGATATGAACGGCCGGGACGCGCCCTCTGAGGACAAGGGCCGGCATCCCGAAGGCGCCGTTATAGGGGCGGAGAGAGACGGGGGCGCCGACAGAGAAGCGGTCCGCGCCTTTCTCGCAACGCTCGCAGAGACGCTCGATGTGGACGAGACGCTGCGCCGTCTCTCCATGACGGCCGACCAGGCCCGTTCGATCCTCGCATCGCTCATCGCCGTCCAGGGCCACGGCGCCGCCGGGCCGGAGCCCGGGGACCGGCCGGGGAGGTCCGTACCTGCCGCGTCCACTGCCGTGGAGGCCACCATCAACGTGGACGGTGCTTCGCGGGGAAATCCCGGGAAGGCGGGCCTCGGCGTGATCATAAGGGAGGAGCCGGGGGGACGGGTCGTAAGGAAGATATCGCGCTACCTCGGCGAGACGACCAACAACGTGGCCGAGTACAGCGCGCTCATAGCGGCGCTCGAGGCCGCAAGGGAGCTCGGATTGCGGCGTATAAGGGTGCTGGCCGATTCCGAGCTCATGGTCCGCCAGATAAAGGGCCTCTACAAGGTGAGAAACGAGGGGCTTCGTCCCCTTCACGCAAGGGCCGCGGCCCTGATAAAGTCCTTCGACCGCTTCGAGATAAGACACGTCCCCAGGGGCCGCAATAGTGAGGCCGACGCCATGGCCAATGCGGCCATAGATGCCCGCAAGTAGTTTCTCTTTATTTTGCAAGTCCTTTCGTGTTATAATTGATGTGTTTGCTTAACAGGGACCGGAGGATACCAGGCGGTCGCTGCCGGGTTGTCCCGGCGGAGGAAAGTCCGGACACCGCAGGGCAGGGAGGTCGCTAACGGCGACCGGGGGCGACCCCAGGGACAGGGCAACAGAAAGCAGACCGCCTCCGGCCATCGCGGCCGGCGGTAAGGGTGAAACGGTGGGGTAAGAGCCCACCAGCCTGCCGGGCGACCGGCAGGGCTCGGCAACCCCCTCCCGGTGCAAGGCCAAATAGGTTCCGCTTCAAGGGCGGCCCGTCCTTGCTCCTCCGCCCGCGGGCGGGGGACGGCGGAACGGGTAGGCTGCACGAGGCCGGCGGCAACGCCGGTCCCAGATGAATGGCCGCCGTCCCGGTGTGGACCGGGATTACAGAATCCGGCTTACGGTAGCCTCCGGTCCCGGTGAAGCAAATCCCGGCGCGGTTATCCTGGGGGAAACTTTCTGTAGAAGGGCCAACAGGCCCGAGGGTCACAGACCCGAGGGCCACAGACCCGCGTTTCCCCCATGCCCGTCGTATGTTATTGGGGTCTTCGGCTGTGCCGGGGGGCGGAGGGGGCGGGCCGCGCCAGGCGGGATCTTTACGCCTTTGCGGCCCGACCCCCCCCGGCACAGCCCCCGATGCAGCCGGCGCGGGCAGGACGCCCCCTTCAAAGACTTTCAATACGAGTTGGTCTCCCCTCTTTTGCTTGGCAAAAGAGGGGAGACCAACTCGCGTTCTTGGAGGGAGCCTGAGGGAACATTTTTGCAGAGAAGGTTCCCTCGGCCGCAATAAATCAGAATTTTCTCGAGTAATAAGGGACTGAAAGACCGTCTCGGGCCGGGGCGCGGGGCGACACGGAGGGGCTTTCGAGGGGCGTGCCGGCACTGTATACAAGGTTTCTGCTCTCCATCTTCTTCGTCTTCGTCGTAGTAGTATCGGGCACCATAGGTTATGCGGCGGTTGAGGGATGGCCGCTCTTCGACTCGCTCTACATGACGGTCATAACCCTCACCACCATAGGTTACCAGGAGCTCAAACCCCTTTCGCAGGCCGGCAGGGCCTTCACCCTGGGGCTCGTCTTCGTCGGCATCGGCGTCTTTGCCTACGCCGTCAACAACGGCATACGCATAGTCTTCGAGGGCGAGTTCCAGAGGCTTCTGGGCAGGAGAAAACTGGAGAGGCGGCTCCTGGCGATGAAAGACCACTACATAGTCTGCGGCTACGGCAGGATGGGGAAGATAATCTGCCGTGAGCTCAAGGGCAGGGGCGTGCCCCTCGTGGTGGTCGAGGTCCGCGCCGAAGAGAGGGACGCCGACGACGACACCATCGTCATAACGGGCGATGCCACGAAGGACGAGAATCTCGTCGCCGCCGGCATAGAGAGGGCCAGGGGACTCATTTCGGTCCTCTCAACCGACGCCGACAACCTGTTCGTAGTCCTGAGCGCGAGGGGGCTCAACCCCAACCTCTTCATCGTGGCCAGGGCGGGCGAGGAAGGCTCGGAGCAGAAGCTGCTGCGCGCCGGCGCAAACCGCGTCATCTCACCCTACCACATAGGAGGGCTGCGCATCGCCCACACCATACTCAAGCCGGCCGTAGTGGACTTCCTCGAGTTCGCCACCAGAAGCGGAAACCTCGAGCTCCAGCTCGAGGAGATCGTCGTGCGGGAGGGCTCCCGGCTCGCCGGCAAGACGCTCGGCTCCTGCGGCCTCGGCCGCGACCTCGGCGTCATGGTGGTGGCCATAGCGACGGCTGAGGGGGAGATGAAGTTCACGCCCCTTGGCGATACGGTCATAAGCCCCGGCGACAAGCTCATCTCCATAGGCGAGCAGAAAGGGCTCGAGGAGCTCGAAAGACTCGCGGGCGGCGTTTCCTGAAGGAGCGGCTCCTGTGCGCGGGGGGAGGGCGTGGGAGGGCGGCGGCCGAGAGATGGGCCGTCGAAACCCCGGTGGAAAAGCACGATGTCGAGTCGGACAGGGCGGATGATAACGGCCTTTTCGGCCCTGCTCTTTCTCGCCGCGCCCAGGGGCCCGGCCTTTGCGGCTGCGGCGGGGGCTGGTGTCTTCGGAGGGCGGACGGCCACCATAGGCGAGGCCTTCGACGGAGAGGTCTTCGACTACACCATAGGCTTCTGGATACTCGACGACGTGGCCGAAGGGAGTATCGGCCTGCGGCGCGAGGCCGACGGCACCTATGTGGCCGAACTCAAGGCACGCTCCACCGGCGTGGCCGATACACTGGTGCGCCACAGGCGCGACAGCTACGTGGCGCGGCTCGAGGAGGTGGAAGGCGGCAGGAGGTTCCGCACCGTCCGCTTCGAAAAGACCGTCGCCTGGGGATGGAGCCGGAGCAGGACCGTAACGGAGCTCGACTACGAAAAGGGCGTCATAACGTGGCGCACCTGGAAGGGCGGCAGGCTCGTGGACTCGGCCAGCTTTCCCATGGAGAAAGGCGCCTACTACGACGGCCCCCTTACGGCCTTCTACAACTTCAGGTACGGCGTCTACGGTCCCGTAGGCGAGGGTGTCTCTTACGCCATAAGGACCTTCCCCAAGAACAGTGAAAAGGACTCGGTCATACTCATGACCATAGCAGGCCGCACCGAGATACGGAGGCGCCGCGACGGCAAACCGGCGGCCGATTACCTGGCTGACGTGAAGATCGACAAGGAGATATTCGGCTCCAAGAGCGGGGAGATCGAGATACTCTTCTCCAAGGACATGGTCCCCGTCGAGGCCGTGGCAAAGGACATCGTGCTCTTCGGAGACGTGCGCGGCAGGCTCAGGGGCATGACGGTGCCCATGACGTTCAGCAAGAGCGCCGGGCTGCGGGGCGGACGGAAGGCGTTAAAGTAAGAGCGCGAAAATGTCGATATTAAATATAACAACAGGAACCCGAAGGGTTCCGCAATAGTCAGACCGATAAACAGGAATGCTGAAGCGATCACAGAGACTGTGCCCTGTATCGGTGTGGAGAAGGGGGTGAACCTCATGAGAAGGCATATAACGGCAATTGCGGTGCTCCTGGTACTTGCCGCATCGACGACCGTCTTCGGCGACGGGGGGCACAATCTCTGGAGGACGATAAAGCCTGCCGCGCCGGACAAGTTTCTCGTCTACGAGTCCACCATCGTACCCTGGCTCCAGCATGAGTTCTCCCGTGCCGTCGATATCCATCCCACCGGTATCGTAAAGCGCGGGCTCGTACGCTCCGATCTCCTCCGTTACGAGAATATAAACGGCCAGAACCGTTATAACGTCCATATCGAATACAGGGTATTCATAAGGGACGCAAGCGGTGTGGAGATATCGGGTCTCAAGGGCCAGGAGATAGTCTTTCTCGTAAGCGACGGCGCCATAAAGGACTACTTCCCCTTCAACGAGTACTGGATCGAAGGGGTGGTGCTCCAGGAGGGCGACTTCTACTGATCTCCATGCCATCGGTGGCGGCGCCTCCTTGCGCACGGACGCAAGGAGGCGCCGCCACCTCTTCCGTCCCGGTCCGTCTCAACCCTTTCATCTCACGGGCAGCGGCCCTGTAAGCTGTAGTTTAACGCTTCCACCCCTCCTTTCCGGCGCTTGTCACGAACAGTTCAATCGGCGACGGAAACACCCTGCATTTCTCGTGCTTGCGCGGCATAGCCGATCCTCCCTGTAACAAAGTGCTTGACAAGAACATTCATCTGCTGTATAATATAACACAATTTATTAAAACAATTGCGGGCCGTTCTGCTTGCGTTTCGGTGAGTGCAGAGCCCTATCCGTAAGGGAGCTGTGTCCCGGCAGGGGCGCAGCTCCTCTATGGAGACTCTGATTTGTCGCACCGGGGGAACCTGTATGTAAGAGGGTCGCAGACCCACCGTTCCCTCGGACTCCTTCCAGAAACTTTTAATGCTTTCGGACTTTCCTGATTTTGCTTGCAAAACCAGGAAAGTCCGAAAGGGAGCGGACGTCTTTGAAGGGGGGCTTGGGGGAGCGCGGGCCTGTGGCCCTTCTACGGAAAGCTTCCCCGGCGTAGTCAATCAGGGCTTCCCTGTCTCTTCGGAATACAAGCTTATTGGTGCGGGACGTCTTCACTCCGCCGCCTCCGTTCTACTCTGAAATCCGTCGGCATGGGGAGCCGGGGTGTGCGCCACGGTGTTTTGTCTGTAAAGATGTGTGCATATTATGCACCTCTCGTTTGGCAAGGGCGGTCGCCGTCTTCCGGCGCTCCTTGCATCAAGGGGACCCTGCGTTGTCTGACTCCAGAAGGATAGATGCCGACAACTTTTACGGAAGCCTCGACGGCGAGGGGGTGGAGCTTCGCGAGCTGCTCTGGCCCCTCGCGGAGCTGACGCCGAGGGAGAGGGCCGTCTTCGTGGAATACCACTACTGGAAGACCCATATGAAGGTCGTGGCCGCAAGCCACAGAATATCTTTAGGGAGGGCCTATGAAATCCTCTACAGGGCGGAAGAAAAGATCGCGACTTCAAGGGCACAGAAAGAGGCGCAGAAGCATTGAAGTCCACGGCGCTCCGGAGTACGGAAAACTATCGTGGACGGAGTACAAGACCATAAGGCAGTATCAGACGATGGGCGATCTGCTCGAGGAGCTCAAACTCTTCGGTTGCGCCGCAGGCGGCGAGCTCCGCATCGAGGCTGACGACGCATACAGCAGGAACGGCCACCTCTGGCTTACCAGGGATCCGGAGTCCTGAACCGCCGCAGAGGGCGAAGACCGTGAAGCCCCCTCCCGCGCACCGCGCGGGAGGGGGCTTTTTTTTGCCTCTTGCGGCTTGCGGCCGTTGCAGGGACGGGGCGGGAGTGTTGCGGGGGTAGAATAAAAAAGCCGCTTTTTCCCTGTACTGTCGGGACCTTATGAGAGAGGGGGTAGAAAAAAAACACCATATCATGAAGTTCGAGCAAACCGAGACAAGGAGGTGCGGGCTTATGGGCAACTACGACGGCGGTTTCCTCCACGCAGGAGAGGCGGAGGACTGGCTGCGCCACCATCCCAAGGGCAGGGAACGGGTGCTGCTCAGGGGGCCTGAGCGCTGTGAAGAGTGCGGCCGTGTCTACCTGAGTCTCTACAGACTCAGGGGATGCGTCGATCACGATGGACTCGAAAGGCTCGACGGCGGAAGGGGCTGCGACGTTTGAGCAAGGCTCGGAGGGGAGAGGAGCGGCGCCGCCCCGTGGAGGCCGCCTCTTCGACGACTGCGAGGGTGACTGTTGGCTATAGAGTGGCGCAGAGTCAGGGATGAGTATGAAAGGGAAGGGCTCGGCTTCGAGACCCTGGCCGGGAGACACGGATGTAAGGCCGAGACCGTGCGAAGGCGGGCCCGCAAGGAGGGCTGGACCAGGCGCGTCGCTCCAGGCGGGGCCCCGCCTTCCAACGAGGACATCCTCGAGGAGTACAGGAGACTCTGGCGTGACGTGAAGAGCACGCTCGTGAGGGCCCTCAAGAGGAGCGACGCCAAGCACCGTCTCGACGAGCTCAAGGCGGCCAAGCTCGCGGGCGAGATCGTGGCCACCATAGTAAAGGGCGAGAGCCGCCTGTGGGGGCTGGACGAAAACCTCTACAAAGAGCTTTTGAGTGAGAGCGACGAGATTGCCGCCCAGATGGAAGGCCTTACGGTTTCACAGGGAGCAGCACAGGCTCTGGACGGAGAATAGGCGCTTCAAGGTCGTCGCGGCCGGCAGGCGCAGCGGCAAGACCGAGCTCGCCAAGCGCAGGCTCGTCGTGGCGCTCACCGAGCGGAAGCCGTGGCCCGATCCCCGCTACTTTGCGGCCGCTCCCACCCGCGAGCAGGCAAAACGCATCTTCTGGAAGGACCTCAAGGCCCTGGTGCCGCGCCGATGGACGGCGCGCGTCTACGAGAGCGAACTCTGCATCGTCACGCACCTTGGCTCCGAGCTCTGGGTCGTGGGACTCGACAGGCCGGAGAGGATGGAAGGCACTCCCTGGGACGGCGGCGTGCTCGACGAGTACGCCGACATGAAGGCCGATGTCTGGAGATCGAGCGTGCGGCCCGCGCTGTCGGACCGGCAGGGCTGGTGCTGGTTCACAGGCGTGCCCGACGGTCTGAACCACTTCAAGGACCTCGCCGACTATGCGCGCAGCTCAGGGGACCCGCTGTGGGGCTACTACCACTGGCCCTCTGCCGATATACTCCCGGCCGAAGAGGTCGCCGCCGCCCGCCGCGACCTCGACGAGAGGACCTTCCGCCAGGAGTACGAGGCGAGCTTCGAGGTGGCGTCGGGAAGGGTCTATTATCCCTTCGACAGGAGCCTGCACGTGGACGACACCGTGGAAATCGACGCCCGCCTTCCCATATGCCTGTGCTGCGACTTCAACGTCGACCCCTGCGTCTGGGAACTGGCGCAGACCGACGGTGCGATGGTCCGGGTCTTCGACGAGGTGGTGCTGCGCGGGACGAGCACAATGGAGATGGGGCGGGAAGTACTCGCCCGTTACGGCGGCCACGCCGGGGGATTCCGCGTATACGGAGACGCCGCAGGGAGCGCGAGGAGTACGACCGGCGCAACCGACTACGCCATCCTCGCCGAGCTCGGCTTCACGGACCAGAGGGTCGCGCGCTCCAACCCCGCCGTCAAGGACAGGGTCAACACCCTGAACGCCATGCTCAGGAGCAGCAGCGGCGAGGTGCGGCTGCGGATCAACGGACGCTGCCGCATGCTGGTGCGCGACCTCGAGACGGTGTGCTGGAACGGCGACTCCATGGACCTCGACAAGAGCGAGCGCGACAGGACACACGCTTCCGACGCGCTCGGCTACTTCCTCTGCCGCGAATTCGCCCCGCGGCGCTTCAGGCCGGACAGGGGCGGGAGGTTCTACAAATGACGAAGAAGCAGCTCCTCAAGACCCACCCCGACTACGATGCGAACATCGATTCCTGGGTCTTTTTCCTCCACTCCTACTTCGGAGGCAACCTCTACAGGTCGGGCGGATATCTCGTGCGCCATCCCTTCGAGAGCGCCGCCAACTACGAGCGGAGAAAACGCATAAGCTACTACTACAACTACTGCGGTCCCATAGTGGACATCTTCGTGTCGCATCTGTTCAGGCGCAAGGCGGTGCGCGACTTCGGGAGCCTCACCGGCGACCCCCTCTTCGAGCGCTTCCTGAGAAACGCGGACCTCGAGGGTTCGTCGTTTGCCCAGTTCATGCGCGACGCCCAGCGTTTCGCCTCCATATACGGCCGCGTGTCGATAGTTGTGGACAAGCCGCCGCTCGAGGCCGCGACGATGGCCGAGGCCGTGGAGCGCGACCTGAGGCCCTACGTGACGCTCGTGACGCCGGAGAACCTCCTTGACTGGTCCTACGTGCGCGAGCCCACGGGACGCACGGTCCTCGACGCGGTGAAGATCCGCGAGGGCCGGGATCTCTACCGCATATGGAGCCGCGGCGGCTGGGAGCTCTGGCGTCTCGAGGCGAAATCGAGTGATGCCGTGCTGGTCGACGCCGGCGAACACCCCCTCGGCGAGGTGCCGGTGGTGAACCTCTACAACAAGCGCTCGGGCACGGCAATGGTAGGCGTCTCGGACCTCCAGGACATAGCCGACATCAACAAGAACATCTACTATCTGTGCAGCGACGCAAAGGAGATAATCGAGAACACCGCCTTTCCCATGCTGGCCGTGCCCTACGGTCCGGGCGTCGACGAGCAGGAGGTGGGACCGCGCAACATCCTGGGGTTCGACCCCTCGGAGCCCAACTCGCGCCCCTACTGGCTCGAGCCCCCTCATTCCTCGTTGACCGAGATACGCGAGTGGGTCCGCCAGGACATAAACGAGATCCACAGGATAGCCAAGATGGGGGGTGTCAAGGCCACCGAGGACTTCGGCGGTGTGCGAAGCGGCGTGGCCCTCGAGCTCGAACACCAGCAGCTCCACGCCCTCCTGAGCGAGAAGGCCGACAACACGGAACACGCCGAGAGCTCCCTTCTCGAGCTCTGGGCCCGCTGGCAGGGCGTAAGCTTCGACGGCCGCATAGACTATCCCGACGACTTCTCGGTGCGCGACCTCGACCGGGACCTCGACGTCGCCATAAAGGCCCGTTCCGCCGCCGTGGCCTCGGAGACCTTCAACCGCGAGATCGAAAAGAAGATCGTCAGGGCGGCCCTGCCCAAGCTCGACGAGTCCGTGATGAAGACCATCGTGGCCGAGATAGATGGCGGAGACGGGAAGACAAGGAGTGAGAAGTGAAGAACCCGACTGTAGAGGACAGGGCCCGCGCCGCCGCCGACGAACTCGTGAGGCTCCATGCCATTGACCGGACGACGGCGCTCCACATGACCACGACCCTGTGGAACGAGGTGCGCCGCCGTATCGTGGCCGTAGCCGACGGGACCGATTGGCGGCGCCTCTCCTTCGAGGACAAGGCCATGGTCTGCACCGCCGTGGTAAGAGCGCTTCTCGACGGCAAGCGCCTCGGAGCCTTCCTTGCCGGCGAGAGGAAGACGCTCGTCTGAGAGGCTCTGGGGGGGCGCTCAACCCGCAGCGCTCCCTTTTCGTGGCGGGGTCTTGAGATGCGGGGAGACTGGAGAGAAAACCGAGGAGGTAGCGAGATGACGCAGGTTGACGAACCGAAAACGGCTCACAGGGGCGGCGGCCCTGAAGAGGGAGGCGCATCGAGGGAGCATGGCCGGGTGGAGTTTTCGCCCGAGCAGCAGCACAAGGTGCAGGAGCTCATCGACGAGGCCTACAGACGGGCCTTTGCAAAGGCCCGCTCGGCGAAGACGACCTCCGAGGAGGTCGCCGAGATGAAAAAGGAGATAGAGCGGCTCAGGAGGGAGAAGAGGCGCGCCGCCGTCATGAGCGCCGTCTCGCGTCGTGACGTGGTCGATGCGGACGAGGTGGCATCGCTCATCGCTCCCCACGTGAGTGAGGGACCGGGCGGCGAACTCTACGTCGAGGACGGAAAGAGCGGCGGCGTCCCCCTGGGCGAGTACGTAGACCGCTGGCTCAGCGAACGACCGCACCACCTGAGGGCCCGCGGCGCCGCGGGCGCAGGCTCGGGCGGAGCGAGGTTCGCCGAGGCGCGCCGTCGCTACGACCTCTCGGACCACACCGTCTGGCGCAATATGCCGCGCGAGGACTTCGAGAGGTTCATGGCCGAAGGGGTGAGCGTCCAGGGGGCTTCGGGCAGGAGCTACACCTTCAAGGACGTGAAGAACCCTTTCGTCCAGGCGCGCCGCATGAGACGACAGCAGCAAGGAGGATGATCCCACATGGCTAACGAGGTAACCACGGCGGCCGCGAGCGCGGGAGAGCTCGTGGCCGCGGAGATAGTGTCGAGGCTCGTCATAGACGCGGCCTACGGCGAGGCGGTGATGCCGCCCCTTGTGAGGGTGGCCGACATAAGCGACGAGAGCACCCTTACGGTGGAGTTCCCCAAGTGGCCGCTGCTCAGCGCCTCGGACCTCACCGAGGGGACCGACGCGGGCAACACGGCGGTGAACACCACCTCCGTATCCGTCACGGCCGACGAGGCCGGCATCATGATAACGGTGACGGATATGCTGTTGAACAGCACGGGGTTCGGCGGACTCGAACCCTACGCCCGTGAGCTCGGCAAGGCCCTGGCGAACAAGATCGACGCCGACCTGCTCGCCGAGGTGGGCGACTTCACCAATACGGTGGGAGCCACCGGCGTGGACATGAGCGAGGCCGACTTCCTCTCGGCGATCTACACCCTCGAGAGCGGCAACGCCAAGGGGCCTTTCGTCTGCGTGCTCCATCCCATCCAGGTGAGCGACCTGCGGACGGCGCTCTCGAGCACCACGGGGGCCATATGGGGCGGGCCTTCGGCTCCGGCGGCGGACCTGGGGGCCTTTGCAAGCCTCTACGGCATCGACGTCTTCAAGAGCACCAACTGCGCTTCCGTCAACACAGGCGCGGACCGCCAGGGCGTGATGATGCCGGCGGGCAACGGCTCGGGCCTCGCCTACGTGCTCAAGACCGGTGCGAGGACCGAGTTCCAGCGCGACGCGTCGCTCCGGGCAACCGAGATCGTCGTCACCGCCGTCTACGGCGACGAGTGCGTCAACCCGGAGGCCGACGGCGGCGTGGCCATCGTGACGGACCACGAGTAGGGCGCCTTTTCGGGGGACCTCTTCCACGGAAGAGGTCCCCTCAAGCTCCCTTGTTCGTCGGTTCCCTTGCGCGGCGCTCTCCCGGAGGTCGGCCCGGCCTCCGGGAGAGCGCCGCGACTCGACGGGGGGACGATGGCAAGGCGGACATATCCGCTCCAAGTCCGCCGCACATACGATGGAGAGACTTATGAGTCTTGTCGAGAGTACGAGGAAGAAGGGTTACATACCGCTGGCCGGCGACGGCATGGTATGCCTGGGGTGGCGGGGCGAGGAGCTCGAAGACTTCTGGATGTGGAACGGCCGCTTCATAGAGTACGAAGGCGGCGGCCGCCGCATAAGGACCGTGAGGGTGAGGGAGCTCAAGGAGGCGGCGCTTCGCTACTGGCTCGACGGCTGGGTCCCCGTCGCGGCGGTGGACGAGGCCCTGCTCAGGCGCATGGAGGCGGCCCTCAGGAGCCACCGCGGACTTGCGCGCCGGGGCGTGAGGGTGCCTGCCGGGGCTTTCCTCTCCATGCCCGAGCCCATACCCCGGGAGTATATCGAAGGGCCCGACGGCCGGGCGCGGCAGCTTCGCAGCGTGCCGGAGTCCGCGCTGGAGGCCTTCAGGCGGGAGCTTGCGCAAAGGAGTTCCGGCCGGGCGATGGAGGAGGAGTCATGAAGGAGAGGGAGGCCGTAGAGAGGGTCGTAGCCCGCATGTACAGGCACGCCCTCAGGACCACCGGCAGGCTCCCGACGGGCCGCGAGAGGCGGACCATGGAGAGCAGGGCCCGGAGGGCGGCCCTGGAGACGGACAACAGAAGGAAGAGGAGATAGAGGTGGCGCAATGCCCGACGTAATCTACAACTCATTCAAGAAGGACATAATGAACGGGTCCATCGACCTCGGCGCGGACACGATCAAGGTCATGCTCGTGGACTCGTCGTATGTGCCCGACCAGGACCTCCACACGGTCAAAAGCGACGTGACCGGCGAGGTGACGGGCGCGGGCTACACGGCCGGCGGCGCGGCCCTCGCCAACAAGACGGTCACCCAGGACAACGTGGACAACGAAGGGGTCTTCGACGCCGACGACGTGACCTGGGCGAACTCGACCATAACGGCCCGGGGCGCCGTGCTCTACAAGGACACGGGCGCGCCCTCGACGAGCCCGCTCATCTGCTACATGGACTTCGGGGCCGACAAGACGAGCTCCGGCGGCGACTTCACCATCCAGTGGAACGCCGAGGGCATCGTGAACCTCACGTAGGCGCGGCGGTGGCGGAGTTCCTCATAAAGGCCGTCGACGCCTCCCATCCCGACCCGGCAAAGGACCGCACGGGCTGCTACAAGCGCGGCGACGTGGTGGCCGTGGCCCCCGACGGCCACCGGTGGGGGCGCGACGAGGCGCTGCCCAAGTTCTTAGTGGTCCGCGTGCCGGGGCTGCCGGTGGAAAGGGCGCGCCGCTACACCGAGCCCCTCTACGACCCGCTCGATGCAAGTCCCGAATCCCGCGTCATGAGGCGCAGGCGCTACAGGTTCGACTTCATGCGCCGTCTCGGCGCGGGCATGATGGATGCCGTCGGGAAGAGCGAGTGGCTCGTGCCGGAGATAAGCGAAGCCTTCATAGAGGACAAGACCGGGAGGACGGGGTAGGTGGCAACCGAAGTCGTCAAGACGGTCAAGGCCTCGGGCGGCGACTATACTTCCCTTGCCGCCTGGGAGGCCGGCGAGCAGCGCGACCTGGTGACGGCCGACGAGATAGCCGTCGCCGAGTGCTACGCCTTCACCGACACGAGCGCGCCCGTCACCATAGCGGGCGCATGGACGGTCGATTCGACGCGCTACGTCCATATCCGCGTGCCCGCGCCGGAGCAGCACAACGGCGGCGACTGGTCCTCCGGGCCCGGAGGGTACACGCTTCTTCGCAACGCCAGCTGGAGCGTCTGCCTCGAGGTCGACGCCCCCTACACCAAGGTCGACGGCGTCTATGCCACGACCACGGGTGCCAACAGTAACGGCTTTCGCGTGGACGCCGACAACGTGGTCTTCAACCGGTGCATCGCCGAGAACACGAGCGGCGCGCCCGGCACTTCGGCGCAGGGATTCACGTGGCTGTCGGCGGGGGGCGCAAACACCTTTGCGGCCCGTAACTGCATCGCCAGGGGTTTCTACTACAACTTCTACCCCGCCACCGACGGTACCGAGATATCCAACTGCACGTCCTACGGCGGCGAGTACGGTGTCTTCAGGGCCGGCAACGCTCCGGTGGTGCGCAACACCATCGCCGTCAGCGCGAAGACCGCTCCCTTCGAGGTCAACGGCGGGTCCTGGGGCGCCGGCACGGACCACAACCTCTCGGACACGGCCACGGCCACGGGCGGCGCAAACGACCTGACGAACAAGTCTGCGGCGAACCAATTCGTCTCCGTCACGTCGGGCTCGGAGGACCTCCATCTCAAGAGCACGGCAGACGCCGTCGGCGCGGGAGCGGACCTCTCGTCGCTCTTCACGGACGACATCGACGGAGACACGCGCTCCGCGCCCTGGGACATGGGGGCCGACGAGTACGTGAGCGCCGGCGGCGGCGTGACGGTCACGCCGGCGGTCGCGGCCGCGGCGGGGAGCGTGCCGGGCGCCTCCGTGGCCGGCGGTGCGCTCGTGGGAAGCGCGGCCCGGGCCGCCGCCGCGGGTGTGGCTGCTCCGGCGGTCACGGGCGGAGCGCTCATCGGGGCGGGCCCGGCGGTCGCGGCCACGGCTGCGGCGGCCGCCTCGGTCAGCGCCGGGGCGGTTGCGGCCCCGGCGCGCCATGGTGTCTCGACCTCGCCCCAGGCGCCCGGCGTGTCGGGTGGAGCGCTGGTTGGTGCAGGGCCCGTGGCTTCCGCCGCCGCGGTCCAGGGTGCCTCGGTCAGCACCGCCGGCGGCGTGACGGTCACGCCGGCGGTCGCGGCCGCGACGGGGAGCGTGCCGGCCGCCTCCGGTGTTGGCGGTGCGCTCGCGGGAAGCGCGGCCCGGGCCGCCGCCGCGGGTGTAGCTGCTCCGGCGGTCACGGGCGGAGCGCTCATCGGGGCGGGGGGCTGGAGCGCTTCTGCGGCGGTATCGGCGCTCACCCTCTCTACATCGGCCGTAGTCACGGCGGCGCTGTGGGACGCCGTGACCGCGGTGAAGAGGCCTTCGGTCTTCAGCCCGGCGTCCGGCGGTTTCATACCGACGGCGTCGCCGTACGCTCCCGCGTCCCGTGTGGTGACCGGGCGGAATGAATCGAGGGTCGTCGTCGGGAAGAAATCCATGAAGGCGGTGAAGAGATGAAGCAGCAGTTCCTTGTCGGCATGGCCGGAACACTGAGAACCCATGTCTACGAAAACAACAGAAAAATAGTACCCTCCTCCGCCACCGTGACCGTATACAGGCCGTCGAGTACCGATAAGCTCGTGGACGCGGCGGCCATGAGCATAGGCGCGGACGGACTCCTCTCTTACGGCCTGAGCGCCGGGGACAACTCGCTCGCCGCCGTCGACTACAGGGCGGTGATCTCCTACGTCCACGACGGCGCCTCCTACGAGTTCACCCTCTTCTACGACGTGGTGCGCTCAAAGCTCGTCAAGGTCATAACAGACGACGATCTCATCGCCGAGCTGCCGCAGCTCAGGGACGCGGGCTGGAAGGTCACGGGCAAGGCCCAGGGCGGATCGACGACGACCATCGTGGACGCCGGGCTCAGACGTTACGGAGACGACTATTTCACCGGCGGGCTCGCCTACTCGGTCGACAAGGACGAGACCCGCGCCGTCACGGCCTTCGACGCGGCGAGCGGAACGGTCACGGTGGAGCCGTTCTCCGCGGCGATCACGACCGACGGCTACGTACTCACCCGCTCCTACACGGCCGAGATAGACCGGGCCTTCGAGAAGATCGAACAGCGGCTTTCGGGGCTCGGCGCCAGGGCGTCGCTCATCCTCGACCCTTACGACCTGCGGGAAGTTCATATATACCTGGCCGTCGCCGAGGCGTGCAAGGGCCTCGTGATGGACGACGGAGGGTTCTGGTGGGAGATGTGGCGGACCTACGAAAAGAAGGCCGACGAGGCGTTCTCCACGCTCCGCTTCAAGTACGACTACGGTGACGACGGCGTCATATCGGGCGGGGAGACCGCCTCGACGTACAGGACCGTGAGGGCTGCAAGGAGATGACCGGCGGCGAGATAATAAGGGCGGTGACGGAGAACATGGAGCGGGTGCTTACGGGTCTCGGCGTGCGTTTCGAGGCGAGAGCGGCGGGAGAGGCGGAAGCGGCGCTCCAGGGGGCGCCGCCGGCGGGTGTCGTCGAGTACC
>DRME01000051.1 GCA_011375175.1 Deltaproteobacteria bacterium
AAGGTTCCCTCAGACTCCCTCCAAAAACTTTTAATGCGAGTTGGTTTCCCCCTGTTTTGCCAAGCAAAACAGGGGGAAACCAACTCGTATTGAAAGTCTTTGAAGGGGGTCTGGGGGAAACTTTCTACAGAAAGTTTCCCCCAGGTAATTAATCAGAGCTTCCCTAAGCGCCGCGCCGGCTCCCCGAATCGGCGGAGCCGATTCGGGGAGCCGGCGCGCATCAAAAGTCCTTGGAAGGGTTGGCGGGACCTCTCGGCAGAAAGGTCCCGCAAGGCAAGGTGGAGCGGTGGAGAAGGTATCATTGAGAGAGGCCTTCGGTCGCGCCCTCGTGGAGCTCGGGCGAAGGCGCGACGACTTCGTCGTCTTCGACGCCGACGTGGCCGGAGGGACCTGTACGAACCTCTTTCGTGAGGTCTTTCCCGAGAGGTTCTTCCAGTGCGGCATAGCCGAGCAGAACATGATGAGCGTTGCCGCCGGTTTTTCGACGGTCGGGGTCATACCGGTGGTGACCACCTACGCCGTCTTCGCCTCCATGCGGGCCTGCGAGCAGGCGCGAAACTCCATCGCCTACCCGCGCTTCAACGTGAAGATCGCGGCAAGCCACGTGGGCGTTGACACCGGTCCCGACGGGCCGAGCCACCAGTGCATGGAGGATGTGGCCGTCTACCGGGCCATACCGGGTTTCACGGTCCTCGCTCCCGGCGACCCGGCCGAGACGGAGGCCGCCGTGGAGGCCATGCTCGACCACGACGGACCGGTCTACATGCGGACGGGCCGCAGCCCCTTTCCCCCGGTGCCGGGCCATCCCCCGGACTTCGAGATCGGCAGGGGCAAGGTCATACGTGACGGGAGCGACGCCACCGTAATGGCCACCGGAGTCATGGTCCACAGGGCGTGGGCCGCGGCGTCGATGCTCGAGGAGGAAGGGATCGGTGTCAGGGTGGTGAACATGTCTACGCTCAAGCCCATCGACGAGGAGCTCGTAGTGCGGTGTGCGCGCGAGACTAAGGGCATCGTCACGGCCGAGGACCACACGCGCCTGGGCGGGCTCGGCTCGGCCGTGGCCGAGGTCCTTGCGCTGCGCGGCGGCGCGAGGCTCGCCATGGTGGCCATCGACGACCGTTTCGCCGAGAGCGGAGACCCGGCGGACCTCGCCCGCAAGTACGGTCTCACGCACGAGCACATCGCCGCAAAGGTGAGGGGACTTCTGGAGGAGCGCCGATGAACAGGAGGTTCGGCGGCAGGACAGCCCTGGTGACCGGTGCAAGCCGCGGCATAGGCAGGGCCATAGCGCTCCGGCTGGCGGCCGAGGGCGCGAAGGTGGCCGTCTGTTACAGGAGCGACGAGGCCGCGGCGCTGCGGGTGCTCGATGAGGTGAGGGGGCTCGGCGCCGAAGGCATCGCCGTGAGGCTCTCGGTGCGGGAGCGGCCCGTCATAAGAGAAGCGCTCGCCGCCACGGTCTCGGCCCTGGGAGAGATAGACGTGCTCGTCAACAATGCCGGCGTCAACCGCCCCGAGGACTTCGACCGCATAAGCGACGAGGACTGGGACGAGGTGGTGGGAACGAACCTCACCGGCGCCTTCAAGGTCACGCAGGAGGCCTTGCCGAAGATGCGCGACGGCGCGGCGGTGGTCAACATCTCCTCGGTGAGCGGCCAGTACGGCGGGCCGAGGACGACCCATTACTGCGTCTCCAAGGCCGGTCTCATAGCGCTCACGCAGAATCTCGCCATCTTCTGCGCGCCTCGCGGCATAAGGGTGAACGCCGTGGCTCCCGGCCTCATAGCCACGGAGATGGCCTCGGCCGCCAAGGGGCTCGGCGTTGAAGAGAAGATACTGCTTCGGCGCATGGGCACGACCGGCGAGGTGGCCGCCGCCGTGGCCTTCCTCGCCTCCGACGACGCCTCGTACATAACGGGCCACACGCTCAACGTGAACGGGGGGCTCCACCTTGGCTGAGACGCTTCTCATAGTGGGGGCCGGCGTGGAGCAGGTGCGGGCCTACAGGCTCGCAAAAGAGATGGGACTTCGCGTCGTCGGTACCGACATGGACCCAGGGGCCCCGGCCTTCGAGTACGCCGACGAGAGGATAATAGCCAGCACCCGCGACGTGGACGAGACGCTGCGGGAGGTGCGCCGTTACGCCTCCTCCCATCCCGTGGACGGTGTGATGACGCTTGCAAACGACGTGCCCCTGACGGTCGCCGCGGTGGCCGCCGAACTCGGCCTTCCGGGCATCCCCGTCGAGTCTGCCGCCCTTGCGGCCGACAAGGCCGCCATGAAGCGGCGCTTCGAGGAGGCCGGCGTGGCGACGCCGGAGTTCATGGAACCGGGCTCGGCCGCCGACCTCGATGCCGCGGCCCGCAGGCTCGGGCTGCCCTTCGTGCTCAAGCCCGCAGACGGCCGCGGGGCCCGCGGAGTGCTCCTCGTGGGAGACGACACCGACAGGGAGTGGGCCTGGCGCACTTCCCTCTCCTTTTCTCAGGGCGGGCGGCTCATGGCCGAACGCTTCGTGCGGGGGCGGCAGATAAGCACCGAGTCCGTCGTGCTCGGCGGGCGCTGCCTCACCCCCGCCTTCTCGGACCGCAACTACGAGTACCTGGAGCGCTACGCGCCCTTCGTGATCGAAAACGGCGGCACCATGCCGGCGCTGCTGACCGACGGGGAGCGCCGCAGGATCGGCGATCTCGTGGAAGGGGCGGCCCGCGCCCTCGGCGTCGACGACTGCACGGTTAAGGGCGATATCGTGCTCGACGAGGAGCGCGGCGGAGAACCCCTCGTCATAGAGCTCGCCCTCAGGCTAAGCGGTGGCTACTTCGCAACCGACCAGATACCCGAGTCCGTGGGTGTCGACCTCGTGGCCCTCTCCATACGGCTGGCCCTCGGCCGAAAGGACGGCATCGGCGAGGACGAGTGCCTGCCCCGTTTCGAGCGCGGCGCGGCCATAAGGTTTTTCTTTCCGCCGCCGGGACGTATCGTGAGCATGGAGGGCGCCGACGGACTATCCACCATGGCCGGCGTGCGGCTCTGGGGCATCTACCGCCGCGCCGGTGACGTGCAGCCGCCCATACGTTCCCACGCGGACCGCGCAGGCTTCGTACTCGCCGGAGGAGCGACGCGGCGCGAGGCGGTGAGAAACGTCGAGCGGGCGATGGAGAGTGTCAAGTTCCGTGTCGAGCCGCTGAAAGAAGACGAGAGGGGCTGTTGATGACTGACGGCGATATGCTGGAAAAAAACCTCGAGGTCATCGGGAAGAAGGATTACGGCCTTGCCATGGCGCTCCGACGGCCGGAGCTCAACGGCGTGGAGATCGAGGAGGCGAGGAGCGGCGCCTTCACCTTCCGCTACGAGGGGCGCTGGTTCCACAGCCGCTACGACCCGGAGCGCGAAGCCGAGGGCCAGCTCAAGGCTATAGAAGGACGCAAGTTCGACTGGGTGCTTCTCTTCGGCCTCGGCTGCGGATACCTGCTGCGCGCGCTTCTTCGCAGCGGACACAGGAAGATAATCGTCTACGAGCCGAGCATGGAGATACTCAAGGGTGTGCTCGAGAAGGCGGACCTCCGAAAGGAGTTCTCCGAGGAGAAGGTCTTCCTCTGCACCGACTTCGGCCGTCTCGCCGAGACGATACGCGGCCATGTGGACGGCATGGACGACCTCCTCGGCTATCACCTGCCGCCCTACAAGCAGGTCTTCAGGGCCGAGCTCGCCGAGTACCTCAAGCGCGTGGAGAACGCCCAGATAACGCTCAAGGTCGGCATCGTCACCGAGATATCGTCGAGGCTCGACTGGGTGGAGAACTACTTCTCCAACATCGGGAACTTCGTCAGGTACCCGCCGGTCAACGCCCTGGAGGGCAGGCTCAAGGGCGTGCCCTGCGTCGTGGTAGGCGCAGGCCCCTCGCTCGCAAAGAACGTCGATCTGCTCGGGGAGCTGCGGGACAGGGTCCTCATCATCGCGGCCGTGACGGCCTACAGGGTCCTCGTAAACCACGGCGTGGTGCCCCATTTCGTCATAGCCGCCGAGAAGTACGACATGCCCGAGTACTTCACCGGCGGCGTCACGGACGAACAGATAAGGCTCATCCTCGGCGAGGTCACCCACCCCAACATGTTCGCCAGGGCGGCGAAGGGCAAGTTCGTCTACTTCAACCCCTACCTCTCGCTCAGCATCCTGCAGGCGGGCTTCTGGGGCTGCGACTACCTGGCCGCAAGCGGCGGCAGCGTCTCCACGGCCGCCACCGACATGGGCGTCATGTTCGGCTGCAACCCCATAATCTTCGTGGGCCAGGACCTCTCCTTCGCCGACGGCAAGACCCACGCCGACGGCGGCGTATACCAGAGCCAGGAAGTGAGCATCGACGGAGAGAAAGGGGAGGTCTCGCTGAGCTGGAACTACCCCACTCTCGAGGGGCGCGACGGCACGTCCCATACGCTCTTGTGGCTCAAGGGCCTGGACGGCCGTCCCGTGCCGAGCAAGTACGACTGGGTGACCTTCCACCAGTGGTTCGAGCACTACATGGCCCACATGGCCAGGGAAAGGCCCGAGGTGAAGATGATAAACGCCACCGAGGGCGGGGCCTACATAGAGGGCATGGACCACATGAAACTCGCCGAGGCGGCCGACCGATACATCGGCGGCGCCGCGGAGATCGAGACGGCCATCGACGAGGCCGGGCGCACAAGACCCCCCATAGACTTCGACGCCCTCGAAGACTCTTTCCGGGAGATGCTCCGTTCGCTCCGGGTCATAGACAGGCTCGCCCGCTCCATAGGCGACGAGGCGGCCGCGGCGGAGAAGAAGCTCAACGCCTCGGGGCTCACCCTCGATCTTCGCGGAAACGTGACGGCCATGAAGAAATTCGAGAAGAGACTGCTCAAGAGGGCCTCGAGGCTGCCCTTCATGTGGGAGGCCCTTGCGGCCTACACCTACAAGCTCAAGGAGTTTCTCAGGGCCGAGCGCGACGATGACGAGCTCGAGGACTTCAGGAAAAACCTCGAGGCCACGGCCCTCTCCTACGGCGAGGTCTCCGGCGTGTGCGAGCGCTTCATCCCGAGAGTCGAAGAGGCCGTCGCAATAATCGACAGGGCCCGCAGGGAAGCGGCGGCGCAAGGTTGAGGACGCCCCGAGTTGTTGCGCCGGGGGGAACCTTCTTACGCGGTCTCCGGGATGCCGGGCCGCCGGGGCGCGAGGGGGATGCGCGGTGAGCGGTGAAGTGCTGAAGAGAAATCTCGAGATCCTGCGCGGCCGCTGGGGCGCGGGCGCCGCGGCGGTCCTTGAAGACGGCGGCGGCGGGGGGGGAGGGGACGGCCGGCGGTTGACCGTCGAGCGGGCGAGGAGCGGGGCCCTGACGCTGCGCTGGGACGGGCTCTATCTCCACAGCCGTTACGACCCGGTGCTCGAAGCGCGCCGCTTCGCGGAGCGCCTCGAACCCGCCGCCGTCGCCTTCCTCTTCGGCTGGGGGGCGGACTACTTCATCGAGGCCGTCATCCAGAGGCTCGCCGGGGCAAAAAGACTTTACATCTTTCCCACAAATGTCATACTATTTCGTCAGACCCTCGAGCTCTTCGACTACAGTGCGATCTTCGGGGACGAGCGGGTGGAGCTCATCCTCGGCGGCGCGGCCGCCCTTGCGCGGGCCTTGAAGGAAGAGGCCCCCTTTAGCCCCCTCGTCATACGCCACCCGCCGTCGCTCAAGGCCGCGTCGGCCGAGCTTGCGCCGCTGCGGGACCTCCTCGAAGAGGGCCTTTACAGCGACTTTCTGACGCGCCGCTGGCAAGAGATGGACGGCGAGATGAGGCGGCTCGTGGCCGGCAACTGGCGGCGCTACTCGACCCTTGAGGGCGTGGCCGCCCTCTTCGGCACGGAGCAGGGGGGGCGGGCCTTCGTGCTCGGCGCCGGTCCTTCGCTCAGCACCGACATCGAAGGGCTCAGGGCCGGCTGGGACGAGGCGGTCACCATCGTCGTCGACGCCGCCTGCGGGGCGGTAGTGGCGGCGGGGCTGGAGCCCGACTTCGTCGTCGCCGTCGACCCCCATCCCGACATAGCGGAGCTTCTCGGCGCGGGCGAATCGAAGGGCACCCTCGTCTTCGCCCCCACCGTGGTGAGCGAGGCCGTAGATAGATGGAAGGGGCCGAAGGTTCTGGCCTTCCTCTCCACAATGAAAGGGCTCGAAGCCGCGATGGAGGAGAAAGGGGTGCTCTTCTCCGGCGGCTCGGTCATCCATCCGGCCGTCGACCTCGCCGTAAGACTCGGTTGCGCCGAGGTGGTCCTTGCGGGCTGCGACTTCGCCTTCACCGACGGCTTCAGCCACGTGGAGGGGATGCCCTTCAGGGAGCGGATGGAGAACGGCTCGCTCCAGCGCCGCATAAAGGGGGCCGGCGGGGAGATGCTGGCCACGTCGAAGAACCTTATCGCCTATCTCAGGGAGCTTGAGCGCTACATAGCGGCCCACGGCGGGGTGTCGTGGACGAACTTCACGGCCCGGGGGGCCGTGATAGCCGGTGCGGCGAGAGCGCCGCTGCCGCAGTCCGGGGGGTGAGCTCATGACAATCGTCTACCTCGACGACGACAGGCTGGACATCGAAGAAAAGGACGGCCCCTCGACCGTCGGTGAGCTCATCGACGCCCTGGCAAGGGAGGTGGCCCCTCACAAGATGGTCGTAACCGGTGTGGTGGCCGACGGAGAACGCCGCGACGACTGGACCGCCGAGAGGTTCCGGTCCGCGGCGATGGCCGATTTCGGTGAGATACGGATACTGACCGACTCCGTCGAGTCCATCGCGCTCCACGGCGTCGCCACCTGCATCGAATACCTCGAGGTCATAACGGGGCTCATCGGCGAGGTTGTCGAGCGCCTGCGCTCCGGCGAGGAAGAGGAGGCGCTCACGGGGCTTTCGAAGGTCTTTGTTGACATAAACGAACTCGTACGCACCATCGAGGCCCTCGACAAGGTGAGGACCTACGACATAAGGCCCTTCCAGGGAGAGCCGAGCAGCCTCTACGGCTCCCTGGAGGCTCTTCTCCAGGAGCTTCGCTCGGCCCAGCAATCGGGCGACATGGTCCTCATGGCCGACCTCCTGGAGTACGAGATATCGCCGCTTCTGGACAAGCTGGAAGAGGCCCTGAGAGCCCCCGGCGGATGAGCCGCCGTTACGCTCCTCCCCCCCTTCATTTGCCGTATCATCCCATCCTGCCCCCACAGACCACCGATAACCCTCTGGTTGCGTTTTTTACGGAATAATCCCCCGGAAGGTGCCCCGGCTTCTAAAGTTTTCATTTTCGCCTCCGATAATGTAGTTAAGGACTGAAGGCCCGCGAGGCGAATAGAGAGGACGCGGTCGGAAAGGGGGTGAGGAGTTCCTGACCGAAGCCTCTGGGCCGGGGCGAAGACGGCAAGGAAGCCGGGTTTCAAGCTAAGGAGGGTTGGAAATGTCTGTAGTCATCAATACCAACATAGCGTCTCTTATCGCGCAGAAGAATCTTGCGCAGGCCAACGCCCAGCTCAGGGTGAGTGTGGCGCGGCTGTCGTCGGGCTACCGTGTGAACAGCTCGGCCGACGACGCGGCCGGTCTCGCCAGGGCCGACCAGCTCCGCAGCCAGGCGCGCATGATCCAGGTGGCCATGCGCAACATCAACGACGGCGTGAGCGCCATGGAGATAAGCGACAAGGCCGCCGAGCAGATAACGAACATCCTTGCCAGGATGGGCGAGCTCGCGGCGAGCGCGGCCCAGGGCACGCTCGATTCGGCGACAAGAGACTACTACAAGGACGAGTACGACAAGCTCGTCTCCGAGATCGAGAGGATCGCCGCCACCACCGAGTTCGGCGGCAAGAAGCTGCTCAACGGCGGCTCGCTGACCTCGCTCACGCTCTACATAGGCTTCAAGAGCTCGAGCAACGACCAGCTCAGCGTAAGCCTCCAGGCGCTCACGGCTACCTCCTCGCTTGCTCTCACCAGCGGGATCATAACCGGCGTATCGGGGGCGCTCTCGGCCATGGAGGCGATCAGCGCCGCGCTCAAGACGGTGAACGACGCGCGCGCTGTATTCGGCGCCACGACCAACAGGCTCCAGGCGGCGCTTGCGAACCTGCAGGTCTCGTTCACCAACTTCCAGGCCGCCGAGTCGCGCATAAGGGACGCCGACTTCGCCTACGAGACGGCGGTCTTCACCAGGAACCAGATACTCGTCCAGGCGGGAACCTCGGTGCTCTCACAGGCGAACTTCCTCCCCCAGGCAGCCTTGAGCCTGCTCGGAGGATAAACCCTCTGTTTCACAAGCAAGAAGCCCCCGGCGGGGCTTCCTTCCGGTAGGTAGGTAAGGCTCCCCGGTCGCTCTCGATGGTGGACCGGGGCGGATAAAGGCAAGGATGCCGGTCTTCAAGACTAAGGAGGGTATGAGATGTCAGTCGTAATAAACACCAACATAGCGTCGCTTATCGCGCAGAAGAACCTTGCGACGGCCAACGCCCAGCTCAGGGTGAGTGTGGCGCGGCTGTCGTCGGGCTACCGCGTGAACAGCTCGGCTGACGACGCGGCCGGCCTGGCAAGGGCCGACCAGCTCCGCAGCCAGGCGCGCATGATCCAGGTGGCCATGCGCAACGTAAACGACGGCGTGAGCGCCATGGAGATAAGCGACAAGGCCGCCGAGCAGATAACGAACATCCTCACCAGGATGGGCGAGCTCGCGGCCAGCGCGGCCCAGGGCACGCTCGACACGACCACCCGCAGCTACTACAGCAACGAGTACGACAAACTCATCGACGAGATCGACAGGATCGCCGCCACCACCGAGTTCGGCGGCAAGAAGCTGCTCGACGGCTCGCTGACCTCGCTCACGCTCTACATAGGCTTCAAGAGCTCGAGCAACGACCAGCTCAGCGTGAGCCTTCAGAACCTCACCATCGCCACGAGCGGCTCTTCGTCGAGCGGACTGGCGCTGACCAAGGCTGCGCTGAGCAGCGTAGCGGCGGCGCTCTCGGCCATGGGCTACCTCAGCACCGCGCTTAAGACGGTGAACGACGCACGCGCCGTATTCGGCGCCACGACCAACAGGCTCAACGCGGCGCTTGCGAACCTGCAGGTCTCGTTCACCAACTTCCAGGCCGCCGAGTCGCGCATAAGGGACGCCGACTTCGCCTACGAGACGGCGGTCTTCACCAAGAACCAGATACTCGTCCAGGCGGGAACCTCGGTGCTCGCCCAGGCGAACTTCCTCCCCCAGGCAGCCTTGAGCCTGCTCGGAGGGTAGAGCCGATAGGGGCGGACCCCTGACGGTCCCCGCTCCGACGGCCCCGGCGGGACGCTCTCAGCCCGCTGGCAGGCCGTAAGGGTCCCGACGGTATGTCCCCGGACCGCACATGTCAAGGCAGGTAGGTAGAGGCTCCGGTGTTCCGCTCGGCGGAACCGCCGGTTGAGACGGCAAGGACGCCGGTCTTCAAGACTAAGGAGGGTATGAGATGTCAGTCGTAATAAACACCAACATAGCGTCTCTCATCGCGCAGAAGAACCTTGCGACGGCCAACGCCCAGCTCAGGGTGAGTGTAGCGCGGCTTTCGTCGGGCTACCGTGTGAACAGCTCGGCCGACGACGCGGCCGGTCTCGCAAGGGCCGACCAGCTCCGCAGCCAGTCGCGCATGATCCAGGTGGCCATGCGCAACGTAAACGACGGCGTGAGCGCCATGGAGATAAGCGACAAGGCCTCGGAGCAGATAACGAACATCCTCACCAGGATGGGCGAACTCGCGGCCAGCGCGGCCCAGGGCACGCTCGACGCGACCACCCGCGGCTACTACAACGACGAGTACAACAAGCTCGTCTCCGAGATCGACAGGATCGCCAACACCACCGAGTTCGGCGGCAAGAAGCTGCTCGACGGCACGCTGAACTCGCTCACGCTCTACATAGGCTTCAAGAGCTCGAGCAACGACCAGCTCAGCGTGAGCCTCGCCACGTTGACGTCCGGCACCAACGGCGTCGACCTGACCGCCGGTGTGCTCACCAGCGTTACGGGCGCTCTCTCGGCCATGGACAGCGTCAGCGCCGCGCTCAAGACGGTGAACGACGCGCGCGCCGTATTCGGCGCCACGACCAACAGGCTCAACGCGGCGCTTGCGAACCTGCAGGTCTCGTTCACCAACTTCCAGGCCGCCGAGTCGCGCATAAGGGACGCCGACTTCGCCTACGAGACGGCGGTCTTCACCAG